>NZ_JBSGJR010000270.1:0-8871 GCF_053605645.1 Micromonospora sp. NPDC003776 | reverse complement strand
GGGGCCCGCGTCGGGTGCGCCGCGCGCCCCTCCGTCCGACCGGTGTTACAGGGTGCCGCCCAGGCGCTTGAGCGCCGCCTGGAGGTTGGTGAGGTCGGTCTGCTGGGTGTTCTTCATGACCTGCGCGACCGCCAGCACGTCCTTGTCGTGCCCCTGGTCGAGGACGCCGTCGATCATGTGCACCCCGCCGATGTGGTGCCGGATCATCATCTGGAGGAAGAGGATGTCGAAGTCCCGGCCCTTCGCCGCCTGGAGCTTCGCCATCTCCGCCGGCGTGGCCATGCCGGGCATGAGGCCGTTCTTCACCGCCTGCGCGCCGTCCGGCATCCAGGCCATCGGCGGTTGGTCGCCGGTCGGGTCCAGTCGCCACGAGCGCAGCCAGGTCTGCATGGTGCCGATCTCACCCTGCTGGCCGGTGGCGATGTCGCCGCCGATCTGCCGTACCTCCGCGTCCTGGCCCTGCTGGAAGGCCATCAGACCCATCGCCACCGCCTGGGCGTGGTGGGTGCTCATGTCCCGGGCGAAGCCCGCCTCCGGGGAGTTGTCCCCGGGGCGGGTGAGAGTCGGGGTGAGCAGCCCGCCCGCGTACCCGAGGAGGAGGCCGACCACGACGGCGAGCGCGACCGCGAGCAGGCCGTAGCGCCGTGCCGGGGCCCGGCCGCCGTCGGCGGCCGGGACCTCGTCGAGGTCGGTGTCCGGGGTCACGGAAGCGGAAGCAGTCATCGGGCCGTCCTCACTGGGTGACCGGCTGGTCCATCTGGTTGCCCATGTCCCGCGGGGTGGTGCCGGTCGCGGTGACGCCCTGGGCGCAGTTGGCGTTGGGGCCCTCGATGGAGGCGTTCACCCGCAGCGTCTTGATGAACTCGTCGATCCGGCTGTCGTCGGCGTTGTCGACCTTGAGCTGGAAGCCCCAGGCCTGGAGCGAGATCGGCTTGTCCAGCCCCTCGTACGGGCTGAGCATCATCTTCTCCTTGCCCTCGACCTTGGCCTTGAGCTTGGCCACCTGGTCGGCGGGCAGGTCGGGACGGTAGGTGATCCAGACCGTGCCGTGCTCCAGGCTGTGCACCGCGTGCTCGTTGGCGATCGGGGCGGTGTAGACGTCGCCCAGGCAGTTCTGCCAGGCCGGGTTGTGCGGGCCGCCGACCGGCGGGAGCACGTCGTACTTGATCGAACCCTGCTGGTGCTGGCCGCCCTTCACCATGTCCTTGTTCGTCTTGCGGTAGTCGACCACGCCCTTGATCGAGTCGGCGCGCTCCTCCCACGGCTGGGTCCCCTTGTACACGGCCCAGGCGCCCCACCCGATGATGCCGACCGCCAGCACGCCGACCGCGACGAAGAGGGCGATCGGACCCCACGAGCGACCCTGGGTGACCTTCACCGGGGCGACCGGCTTGCGGCCCTTCCCGCCGGAGGTCTGCCGCGGGGTGCCCTTGCCGGACCCGGCCTTGCCGCCGGCCGGCTTGTCGGCAGCGGCCGGCCGGCCGGCGGCCGGCTTCTTGCCGGTGCTGACCACAGTCGGGCGGCGCTCCGGGCCGCCCGGGGTGCTGATGCTCATCGTGCCTCGTCAGGTCGGTCGGTCAGGGAGGCGCGGGGCCGGTTCACATCCTGGTCGCCGCCGCGGGTGCCGAGTCTACCCCCGATAACATGGTTCGGTGACTCCCGCAGAACTCGCCGAGGTCGTCCTCGCCGCAGCCCACGCCGTCTTCGCAGACCGGGGTCTGGACCGCTCCGCGCTGCCCGCGCAGACCGCGGTCGAGCGACCCCGTAACCCCGATCACGGCGACTACGCCTCGACGCTGGCGCTGCAGCTCAGCAAGAAGGTGGGTGTGCCGCCGCGGGAGCTGGCCGCCGCCCTGGCCGAGCAGCTCGGCAAGGCCCCCGGGGTCAAGTCGGTGGAGATCGCCGGTCCGGGCTTCCTCAACATCCGGCTGGACGCGGCCGCCGCCGGCCAGCTGGCCAAGGTGATCGTCGAGGCCGGCCCGGCGTACGGCCGCAGCGACGCCCTGGCCGGCCAGAAGATCAACCTGGAGTTCGTCTCGGCGAACCCGACCGGCCCGGTGCACATCGGCGGGGTCCGCTGGGCGGCCGTCGGGGACGCGCTCAGCCGGCTGCTGCGTGCCACCGGCGCCGAGGTGGGCACGGAATATTACTTCAACGACGCCGGCTCCCAGATCGACCGGTTCGCCCGTTCCCTGCTGGCCGCCGCCAAGGGCGAGCCGGCCCCGGAGGACGGCTACGGCGGCGCGTACATCGCCGAGATCGCGGCCGAGGTCGTCCAGCGTCGCCCGGACGTGCTGGGGCTGGACGACGCCGCCGCCCAGGAGGTGTTCCGGGTCGAGGGTGTGCAGCTCATGTTCGCCGAGATCAAGTCGTCGCTGCGCGACTTCGGCGTCGAGTTCGACACCTACTTCAACGAGAAGGACCTGCACGACCGGGGCGAGCTGGAGCAGGCCCTCGCCCGCCTGCGCGAGCAGGGCCACCTCTACGAGTCCGAGGGCGCGACCTGGCTGCGCACCACCGACTTCGGCGACGACAAGGACCGGGTGCTGCGCAAGTCCAACGGCGAGTGGACCTACTTCGCCGCCGACTGCGCCTACTACCTGGACAAGCGCGAGCGCGGCTTCGAGCGCGTGGTGATCATGCTGGGCGCCGACCACCATGGCTACATCGGCCGGATGAAGGCGATGGCCGCCTGCTTCGGCGACGACCCGGAGCGCAACCTCGAGATCCTCATCGGCCAGCTGGTCAACCTGGTCCGCGACGGCGCCCCGGTGCGGATGAGCAAGCGGGCCGGCACCGTGGTCACCCTGGAGGACCTGGTCGACGCGATCGGCGTGGACGCCTCCCGGTACGCGCTGGCCCGCTACTCCAGCGACTCGCCGATCGACATCGACGTCGAGCTGTGGACCCGGGCCACCCGCGACAACCCGGTCTACTACGTGCAGTACGTGGCCGCCCGGACCGCCAGCGTCGGGCGCAACGCCGCCGAGGTCGGGCTGACCCGGGCCGAGGCGGCCGACTTCCACGCCGAGCTGCTCTCCCACGAGAAGGAGAACGAGCTGCTCAAGGCGCTGGCCGAGTTCCCCGCCGTGGTCTCCTCGGCGGCCGAGCTGCGCGGGCCGCACCTGGTCGCCCGCTACCTGGAGCGGCTGGCCGGGGCCTACCACCGGTTCTACGACAACTGCCGGATCCTGCCGCGCGGCGACGAGGAGGTCACCGACCTGCACCGCGCCCGGCTCTGGCTCAACGACGCCACCCGGGTGGTCATCGCCAACGGCCTGCACCTGCTCGGCGTCTCCGCCCCGGAAAGGATGTAACCGCAGATGCGCGCGCACGAGGCTGGTGCCCTGCACGGGGAGATCGGCCACCGGGGACCGGCCTGGCTGCGTACCCCGGTCGACGTCAACGCCCTGGTCCCGCAGCTGTGGCCGCGTAACGTGGCGCGGGCCGAGGGCGGCGAGCTGACCGTCGCGGGCCTGGACGTCCGCGACCTGGCCGCCGAGTTCGGCACCGCGGTGTACGTGTTGGACGAGGACGACCTGCGCTCGCGCTGCCGCGAGTTCCGGGCCGCCTTCCCGGACGCCGACGTCTACTACGCCGGCAAGGCGTTCCTCTGCCGGGCGGTGGTCCGGATGATCGCCGAGGAGGGCATGTTCCTCGACGTCTGCACCGGCGGCGAGCTGGCCACCGCGCTGTCGGCGGGGATGCCGCCGGAGCGGATCGGCTTCCACGGCAACAACAAGTCGGTGGCCGAGCTGACCCGGGCGGTGGACGCCGGGGTGGGCCGGATCATCGTCGACTCGTTCGCCGAGATCGACCGGCTGACCGCGATCGCCCGCGAGCGCGGGGTACGCCCCAAGGTGCTGGTCCGGGTCACCGTCGGCGTGGAGGCGCACACCCACGAGTTCATCGCCACCGCGCACGAGGACCAGAAGTTCGGCTTCTCGCTGGCCGGCGGGGCGGCCGCGGCCGCCGCCTTCCGGATCCTCGACGAGGACGTGCTGGAGCTGCGCGGGCTGCACTCGCACATCGGCTCGCAGATCTTCGACGCCAGCGGCTTCGAGGTCTCCGCCCGCCGGGTGCTCGGGCTGCAGGCCCAGATCCGCGACGCCCGGGGGGTGGAGCTGCCCGAGCTGGACCTGGGCGGCGGCTTCGGCATCGCGTACACCACCCAGGACGACCCGGCGGCGCCGCAGGAGCTGGCCAAGCGGATGCGCAAGATCGTCGACGGGGAGTGCGCCGCGGAGAAGCTGGCCGTACCGCACCTGTCCATCGAGCCGGGCCGGGCCATCGTCGGGCCGGCCGTGTTCACCCTCTACGAGGTCGGGACCGTCAAGGACGTCGACGGGCTGCGGACGTACGTGAGCGTGGACGGCGGGATGAGCGACAACATCCGCACCGCGCTCTACGACGCGTCCTACTCGGCGACCGTGGCGAACCGCACCTCGACGGCGGACCCGCTGCTCGCCCGCGTGGTGGGAAAGCATTGTGAGTCCGGGGACATCGTGGTGAAGGATGAATTCCTGCCCGCAGACGTGCAGCCCGGAGATCTTGTCGCGGTGCCCGGCACCGGGGCGTACTGCCGGAGCATGGCCAGCAACTACAACCATGTCCCACGGCCCCCGGTCGTCGCCGTCCGCGACGGTCGGGCCCGGCTGATCGTCCGCCGGGAGACCGAAGAGGACCTGCTCGCATTGGATGTCGGATGACCTCACCCGTTCGCTTGGCGCTGCTCGGCTGCGGCACGGTCGGCAGCGACGTGGTGCGCCTGCTGCACGAGCAGTCGGCCGACCTCGCCGCCCGGATCGGCGCTCCGCTGGAGATCGCCGGCATCGCCGTCCGCCGGCTCGGCCGGGACCGGGGCGACCTGCCGGTCGACCCGGCCCTGTTCACCACCGACCCGCTTGGGCTGATCAAGCGGGACGACGTGGACATCGTGGTCGAGGTGGTCGGCGGGATCGAGCCGGCCCGCGGCTGGCTGGTCGAGGCGCTGCGCGCCGGCAAGAGCGTGGTCACCGCGAACAAGGCGCTGCTGGCCGAGGACGGCGCCACCCTGCACGACGCGGCCGCCGAGGGCGGCGCCGACCTCTACTACGAGGCCAGCGTCGCCGGTGCCATCCCGCTGCTGCGCCCGCTGCGTGAGTCGCTGCACGGGGACCGGATCAACCGGGTCACCGGCATCGTCAACGGCACCACCAACTTCATCCTCTCCGCCATGGACGCCACCGGCGCCGGCTTCGCCGAGGCCCTGGAGGAGGCCACCGAGCTGGGGTACGCCGAGGCGGACCCGACGGCCGACGTGGAGGGCTTCGACGCCGCCGCGAAGGCGGCCATCCTCGCCTCGCTGGCGTTCCACACCCGGGTCACCGCGGCCGACGTCCACCGCGAGGGCATCACCGAGGTGACCGCCGCCGACGTGGCCAGCGCCAAGGCCATGGGCTGCACCATCAAGCTGCTCTGCATCGCCGCCCGGGGCGCGGACGCGGCCGGCCGCGAGACGGTCAGCGTCCGGGTGCACCCGGCGATGATCCCGCTGACCCACCCGCTGGCCGGCGTCGGCGACGCGTTCAACGCGGTCTTCGTCGAGGCCGAGGCGGCCGGCCAGCTGATGTTCTACGGCCGGGGCGCGGGCGGCGCGCCGACCGCCAGCGCGGTCCTCGGCGACGTGGTGGCGGTGGCCCGCAACCGCCTCGCCGGGGTGCACGCGGCCAGCGAGTCGGCGTACGCGGACCTGTCGGTGCGGCCGATGGGGGAGGCGCTCACCCGCTACCACATCAGCCTCGACGTGACCGACCGGCCGGGTGTGCTGGAGGCGGTCGCCGGGGTCTTCGCCCGGCACGAGGTCTCCATCGCCACCGTGCGGCAGGGCCCGGCCGGGGGCGGCCCGGCCGGCCGGGGCGAGGACGCGGAGCTGGTCATCGTCACCCACGTGGCGCCGGACGCCGCGCTCGCCGCCACCGTCCGGGAGCTGCGCGGGCTGCCGATCGTCCGCTCGGTGACCAGCGTGCTGCGGGTCGAGGGCGGCGCGTAGCCCACCGTCCCGCCTGATGGTTAAGGGCAGGTGTGCCGGCGACCGGTCCGCGAGGCTGGTCCACGCTGGTGAGGGCCCCGGGAGCGGGGCGGGAGAGTCGAGGTGAGCGACATGTGGCGGGGCCTGATCGAGACGTACCGCGACCGGCTGCCGGTCACCGAGGCCACTCCGATCGTCACCCTGCACGAGGGGAACACGCCGCTGCTGCCGGCACCGGTGCTCTCCGCGCGGACCGGGGCCGACGTCTGGCTCAAGGTCGAGGGCGCCAACCCGACCGGCTCGTTCAAGGACCGGGGCATGACGGTCGCCGTCTCCAAGGCCGTCGAGGCCGGCGACAAGGCGATCATCTGCGCCTCCACCGGCAACACCAGCGCCTCCGCCGCCGCGTACGCGGCCCGGGCGGGGATCACCTGCGCGGTGCTGGTGCCGCAGGGCAAGATCGCGCTGGGCAAGCTGGCCCAGGCGCTCGTGCACGGCGCCAAGCTGCTCCAGGTGCAGGGCAACTTCGACGACTGCCTGGCGCTCGCCGGCAAGCTGGCCCAGGACTACCCGGTCGCCCTGGTCAACTCCGTCAACATCGACCGCCTGCACGGGCAGAAGACGGCCGCCTTCGAGATCGTCGAGGCGCTCGGCGACGCACCCGACATCCACTGCCTGCCGGTCGGCAACGCCGGCAACATCTCGGCCTACTGGATGGGCTACTCGGAGGACCGGCGCGACGGCAACGCCACGCGGACGCCGAAGATGTACGGCTTCCAGGCGGCCGGCGCGGCCCCGATCGTCACCGGCCGGGTGGTGCCGGAGCCGTCCACCATCGCCACCGCGATCCGGATCGGCAACCCGGCGAGCTGGACCAAGGCGATCGACGCCCGGGACGCCTCGGACGGCCTGATCGCCGCGGTCACCGATCGGGAGATCCTGGCCGCGTACCGGCTGCTGGCCCGCGAGGTGGGCGTCTTCGTCGAGCTGGGCAGCGCGGCCAGCGTCGCCGGCCTGCTCCAGCAGGCCGCCGCCGGCAAGGTCCCGGCCGGCTCCACCGTGGTCTGCACGGTCACCGGCCACGGCCTCAAGGACCCCGAGTGGGCCATCTCCACGGCCCCCGCCCCGGTGACCATCGCCAACGACCCCCTCGCCGCCGCCCGCTCCCTGGACCTCGCCTAACCCCACCCCCCCCCGGGGCCCCGCCCCCGCCCGCCCCGCCCGACGCCGAGCTGATCAAGAGGTTTGCGTCAGGGTGAGGCGGAATTCTGACGCAAACCCCTTGATCAACACTCTTCCCGGGCGGGGGTGGGGTGGTGCGTGGGAGCGTGATCGGGTGGGGGAGACTTTCGGCACCCGTCGACCCCTTTGCAGGAGTGAGTAACGCAGATGTCGCTGCTCGCCAGATTCAGCCTTGCCAACCGCGGACTGGTCGCCCTCATCGCGCTGGTGACCGCGGCGTTCGGGGCGTTCGCCGTACCGTCGCTGAAGCAGCAGCTGCTGCCGTCACTGGAGTTCCCCGCCGCGTTCATCGTGGCGGCCTACCCGGGGGCCGCACCGGAGATCGTCGAGGCCCAGGTCACCGAGCCGATCGAGAACAGCCTCCAGGGCATCCCCGGGCTGGACAAGGTCACCTCCACCTCCCGCGAGGGCTCCACCACCGTCCAGGTCCAGTACGAGTTCGGCACCGACCTCAACGACGTGGTCAACAAGATGCAGACGGCGTTGAACCGGATCGACGCCCAGCTGCCCGAGGGGGTGGACCCCCAGGTCATCGCCGGCAGCACCGACGACCTCCCGGCGGTGGTCGTCGCCGCCAGCGGGGACGGCGACGAGCAGGCGCTCGCCGAGAAGCTGCGCAAAACCGTCGTACCCGAGCTGGAAGGGTTGGACGGCGTCCGCACGGTCGACGTGACCGGCACCCGCGACCAGGTCGTGCTGGTCACCCCCGACCCGGCCAAGCTGGCCGCGGCCCGGCTGGCCCCCACCGCGATCGCCCAGGCGCTCAAGACCAACGGCGTCGCGCTGCCGGCCGGCGCGGTCGCGGACGGCAGCCGGTCGCTGCCGGTGCAGGTGGGCACCCCGATCCGCACCGTGGACGACCTGCGCGGCATCGTGCTCGCCACCGCCCCGGCCGCCCCGGTACGCCTCGGCGACGTGGCCACGGTGCAGGAGCAGCTCGCCCCGGCCACCGGCTTCACCCGGACCAACGGCAGACCCAGCCTCGGCATCGCCGTCACCGCCACCCCGGACGGCAACGCCGTCCGCATCTCCCATGAGATCCGGGACCGGCTGGACGACCTGAAGGCCGCCTCCGGTGCGGACCTGACCGTGGTCTTCGACCAGGCCCCGTTCGTCGAACGGTCCATCGACAGCCTGACCACCGAGGGCCTGCTCGGCCTGCTGATGGCGGTCGTGGTGATCCTGGTCTTCCTGCTCTCGATCCGCTCCACCGTGGTCACCGCGGTCTCCATCCCGCTGTCGGTGCTGGTCGCGCTGATCGTGCTCTGGGCCGGCGACTACTCGCTCAACCTGCTCACCCTCGGCGCGCTGACCATCGCGGTCGGCCGGGTCGTGGACGACTCCATCGTGGTGCTGGAGAACATCAAGCGGCACCTGGAGTACGGCGAGCCGAAGCGGGACGCCATCCTCGGCGCGGTCCGGGAGGTGGCCGGCGCGGTCACCGCCTCCACCCTCACCACGGTCGCCGTGTTCGCGCCGATCGCGCTGGTGGGCGGCTTCGTCGGGCAGCTCTTCGCGCCGTTCGCGATCACCGTGACGGTGGCCCTGCTCGCCTCGCTGCTGGTGTCGCTGACAGTGATCCCGGTGCTCGCGTACTGGTTCCTGAAGCCGCGGGCCGG
>NZ_JBSGJR010000269.1:0-8928 GCF_053605645.1 Micromonospora sp. NPDC003776 | reverse complement strand
CGGTGCCCGGCGGGCCGTACAGCAGACTCGCCTGCACCGCGGCCGGCCTGGCCGGCGCGGCCGTCGCCGCCACCCGCCTGCACCGGCCGCCACCCGCCGATCCGAACCCCGAGTGAGAGAAGGAGCCCCATGGAGACCCCCACGACCGCCGACCTCTACGACCGGTACGGCGACACCCTCGGCTCGTGCGACACCCAGCTGCGCCAGTTCGGCGGGGTCCGGGCCTTCGCCGGCCCCGCCGTGACGGTGCGCTGCTTCCAGGACAACGCCCTGGTGAAGTCGATCGTCGCCGAGCCGGGGGAGGGCCGGGTGCTGGTGGTGGACGGCGGCGGCTCGCTGCACACCGCCCTGATGGGCGACCTCATCGCCGGCACCGCGGCGGAGAACGGCTGGGCGGGCGTCGTGATCAACGGTGCGGTGCGCGACGTCGCCGCCCTGGCCGCCCTGCCGATCGGCATCAAGGCGCTGGGCAGCAACCCGCGCAAGAGCGGCAAGACCGGCGCCGGCGAGCGGGACGTACCGGTGTCGTTCGGCGACTGCGTCTTCACCCCCGGCGCCGAGGTGCACAGCGACGACGACGGCGTCGTCGTGCTGCCGGTCGCCGGGCGGGACTAACCCTCGGTGGCCGGGTGCGGGGCGACCTGCCCCTGACGCAGCCGGGCCGCGCAGAGCTCGGCCAGTTTCGCGTACGCGGGGGCGCCGATCAGCGCGGTCAGCTCCGGGGCGTACGAGAGGTACATCGGCTCGGCGCCGACGTGCGCGTCGGTCGAGGAGGTGCACCACCAGTCCAGGTCGTGCCCGCCGGCGCCCCAGCCGCGCCGGTCGAACTCGCTCAGCGTGGAGATCAGCACCTTGGTGTTGTCCGGCCGCTTGTGCCAGTCCTGGTCCCGCCGGATCGGCAGCTGCCAGCAGACGTCCGGCTTGTACTCCAGCGGGTGCACCCCGTCGCGCAGCGCCTGGGCGTGCAGCGCGCACCCGCCGCCACCCGGGAAGTCGACGTCGTTGAGGAAGACGCACGGCGCGTCGACGTCCCGGGTGGCCGTACGCCGGGCCGGGTTCTTCCCGTCGATCGTGTCGTTCTCGGTCCAGTTCTTGAAGCCCTTGCGGAAGTGCTGCCAGGTCTCCGGGGTGAGCCGCTTGACCGCCGCCCGGACCCGCTTCTCGTCGTCCGAGTCGGTGAAGAACGCGCCGTGCGAGCAGCAGCCGTCGGCGGCCCGGCCGGCGACGATGCCGTGGCAGCCCTTGCCGAAGATGCACGTCCAGCGGGAGAGCAGCCAGGTCAGGTCGGCCCGGACCACGTGCTTCCCGTCGGCCGGGTCGACGAACTCGATCCACTCCCGGGGGAAGTCCAGCCCGACCTCCCGGCTACGCGGGTCGTCGGGGTCGTCCACCAGCACGTGAAGCTCGATCTGCCCTGTCACCCGGACCAGCGTACGCGCGGTCACCCGGACCGGCTGGCGAGCCGGCGAAACGTGTTGGCCCTAGGGTCTTCTGCATGCGACTGGGTGTCCTCGACGTCGGTTCCAACACGGTGCACCTGCTGGTGGTCGACGCCCATCACGGCGCCCACCCGTGGCCGGCGCACTCGGAGAAGGTGGTGCTCCGGCTGGCCGAGCAGATGGGCCCGGACGGGGCGCTGACCGACGCGGGCGCGGACGGGCTGGTCAAGGCGGTCGGGATGGCCCGGGCCGCGGCCGACGGGCTGGCCGCCGACGACCTGCTGGCCTTCGCCACCAGCGCCGTCCGGGACGCCACCAACGCCGGCGAGGTGCTGGCCCGGGTCCGCGACGAGACCGGCGTACGCCTGGAGGTGCTCTCCGGCGCGGACGAGGCGCGGATGACCTTCCTCGCGGTGCGGCGCTGGTTCGGCTGGTCGGCGGGGCGGCTGCTCGGGATGGACATCGGCGGCGGCTCGCTGGAGCTGGCCGCCGGCATCGACGAGGACCCCGAGGTGGCCGTCTCGCTGCCGCTGGGCGCCGGGCGGCTGAGCCGGGAGCGGCTGCGGGTCGACCCGTCCGGCACCGTGCCGCCCTCCGCCGAGGCCGTGGAGGAGCTGCGGGAGTACGTCGACGCCCAGCTGGAAACGGTGCGGGAGCAGCTCACCGAGGTGGGCTGGGAGCGGCCGGTGGCCACCTCGAAGACGTTCCGCACGCTGGCCCGGCTGGCCGGGGCCGCGCCCTCCGGCGCCGGGCTGTGGGCTTCGCGCAGCCTGACCCGGACCGGGCTGCGTCAGGTGCTCGGCTTCATCCGGCACATCCCCCCGGCCCAGCTGCCCGAGCTGGAAGGGGTGAG
Source organism: Micromonospora sp. NPDC003776 (assembly GCF_053605645.1). Lineage (NCBI taxonomy): Bacteria > Bacillati > Actinomycetota > Actinomycetes > Micromonosporales > Micromonosporaceae > Micromonospora > Micromonospora sp. NPDC003776. The sequence continues at coordinate 6,636 of NZ_JBSGJR010000269.1, read as the reverse complement.
CGCGGCCCGGGCCCACCAGCTCCTCGCCGGCGGCGTGGTGGCCGAGGCGGTGATGCGCCGGCTCGACGTGGACCGCCTGGACATCTGCCCCTGGGCGCTGCGCGAGGGGGTCATCCTGCGCCGGCTGGATCAGCTGGCACCGATGTGATCCCGCTCGGTCGACGTGGGCGCTTTGCGGCTGCTCGTCCCGATGCGCCGTGGCGGGGGCGGCTACCCTGAGGGGTGTGACTTCCCACGTCCCGGTCCTCCTGTCCAGCTCCTCGGTGTTCCCTGAGCGCACCGCGGCGGCGTTCCAGCTCGCCGCCGCGCTCGGCTACGACGGCGTCGAGGTGATGGTCTGGACCGACGTGGTGAGCCAGGACCCGGGCGCGCTGCGCGGGCTGGCCGACCACTACGGCGTACCGGTCCTCTCGGTGCACGCGCCCTGTCTGCTGGTCACCCAGCGGGTGTGGAGCCCCGACCCCTGGGAGCGGCTGCGCCGGGCCGCCCGGCTGGCCGAGACCCTCGAAGCGCCCACGGTCGTGGTGCACCCGCCGTTCAGCTGGCAGCGCGACTACGCCCGGAACTTCGCCGAGGGCCTGGCCGCGATCGAGGAGCAGTTCACCGGCCTGCGCTTCGCGGTGGAGAACATGTACCCGGTGCGGATGGCCGGCCGGCAGTTCGTCCCGTACGTCCCCGGCTGGGATCCGACCGACACCGGCTACACCTCGTACACCCTCGATCTGTCGCACTGCGCCGCCTCGCACACCGACGCCCTGGCGATGGCCGACCGGATGGGCGCCGGCCTGGCGCACGTGCACCTCGGCGACGGCACCGGCGAGGGGCGCGACGAGCACCTGGTGCCCGGGCGCGGTGGCCAACCCTGCGCGGAGCTGCTCCGCTCGCTGGCCGGTCGGGGTTTCACCGGCTCGGTCGCGGTGGAGGTCACCACCCGGGGCGCGAAGAGCCGCGCGGTGCGCGAGGCCGACCTGCGCGAGGCGCTCGAGTTCGCCCGCGCCAACCTCACCGCCCCCTCGCCGGTCGACGCCTGACCGACCGGGCCCGCGGCTCGGTCGCGGTCAGCTGACCGGGGTGAGGGTCTCCGCCTGGGCGGGGACGCTGACCTGCTCGCCGATCGCGGCCCGCTTCCGGGCCCGGTGCGCGGCCACGTGGGAGCGGGTGGCGCAGCGCTCGGAGCAGAACCGCCGGCAGCAGTTCGACGAGGTGTCCAGGTAGACGTTGCCGCAGCGCTCGTCCGCGCAGACGCCGAAGCGGGCGCTGCCGTACTCGCACAGCCAGACCGACAGGCCCCAGACGGCGCCGGCCAGGTATTCCGACGAGACCGAGGCGCCCCGGCTGGTCACGTGCATGTGCCAGTCGCTGGAGTCGTGGCCGGAGATGCGCGGCTGCACCGGGAAGGCCTCCAGCAGGGCGTTCAGCTCCGCCACCGCCTCGGCGTCCCGCCCCGAGGTGCCGTACTCGAAGATGTCACGCAGGCGCTTCTGCGCCCGCCGGAAGATCGTCAGGTCCCGCTCCGCGACCTCGTCGCGCATCCACGCGTTGTCGTCCGGGAAGAGGGCCCGCAGGTCGTCGAGGTCGTCCAGACGGGCGTTGACGAGATCAACACCGGTCCGGGCGTACGCGTCGAAGTTCACGACCCCAACGGTAGACGACTCAGGGGGCACGTGGCGCGTCGATGTAGTGGGGCAGGAACCGCGCGTAACCGTCTGTGATGAGGCTCTCGCTCTCCCGTACGCCGGCGCCGGCCGATTCACCGTCGACGATCCAGCTCCCCAGCACCATCCGGTTGCCGGCGAACTCGGGCAGCGCCCGGAATTCCTGGTAGCAGAAGCCCTCGTCGCCGTAGCTCCCCGGATTGGTGATCTCGGTGCCGGCGGTCACGATGCGTACCGAGCCGCCCTCCCGGCCGAGCAGCGGCTTGGCCACGTACTCGGTCATCCCGCGCGGCGAGTCCAGGTACGCCGGCAGCAGGTAGTCGTGGCCCGGGTACAGCTCCCAGAGCACCGCCAGCAGCGCCTTGTTGGACAGGAGCAGCTTCCAGGCCGGCTCGATCCAGGTGGTCGGGGTGCCCGGCGCCAGCGCCGGCGGCCCGTACGGCTCGGCCAGCATCCACTCCCACGGGTAGAGCTTGAAGCAGGTGGTGATCGGCCGGTCGCCCGCGTCCACGAAGCGCCGCCCGTCCCAGCCGACCCGCTGGATCGGCATGAGGGTCACGTCCAGCCCCGCCTGGCGGGCCGTCTCGGCCAGGTAGCCGGCGGTGATCTGGTCCTCGCCGGACTCCTCCTCCTCGGACCAGACCACGTGCACCCGGGGGTCGTGCAGGCCCGCGCCGATCTTCGCCCACGCCCCGACCAGGCGCTCGTGCAGGCTGTTCCACTGGTCCGCCTCGGGGCGGGTGTGCTCCAGCCAGTACCACTGCACGATGCTCGCCTCGACCAGCGAGGTCGGCGTGTCGGCGTTGTACTCCAGCAGCTTGGGCGGCCAGCTCCCGTCGTACCAGAGGTCGAAGCGGCCGTAGAGGGTCGGCGGCCGCTCCCGCAGTGACCGGGCCACCGCCTCCGCCGCCCAGGCCGGGATGCCGAACTCGGCGTACCGGTTGCGGGCGACGATGTGCTCGGCGGCGGCCACCGACATCCGGTGCAGCTCCTCGGTGGCCTCCTCCAGCCGGAGCACCTCGTCCAGTGCGAAGCCGTACGCGGCGGTCTCGTCCCAGTACGACATGATCTCGCCGTCGGGCAGCTCGGTGTCGACGTACACCAGGCCCTGGCTGCGGATGGTGGCGTCCCAGTCGGGGCGCGGAGCACTGGCCTCGCGGCGCACGTCAGCCGCCGCAGGAGGCGAGGTGGGTGCCGAAGCCGCCCCGGTCGGGCAGCGCGGCGGCCACCGGAACCGGGGTGTCCCGGTCGACGGCCGGCGCGGGGATCCGCAGGGCCAGCGCGACGGTGTCGCCGCCGCCCCCGGCCGGACCGAGGGCGCAGTCGTCATCGTCGTCGTCGTAACCGCCGTTGCAGCCGGAGAGGGCGAGCGCCAGCACGGTCAGCGTGCCGAGCTGGACGGTGGCCGAGCGGAGCCGGCGTCGGGGGGTGCGTTCCACATGATCGTTGTAGCCGATCCCGGCCAGCCCGGCAGCCCCGGGAACGCAGCGTGACGTTGCCCGCCGCCCCCCGGCGCGGGCCCCCAGGCGGGCGCTACGCTCGGCTCATGCTCCGTTCCGTCATCCTCGCCGCCTCCCGGTCATCCCAGGTCGAGCGGCTCGTCGCGACGGCCCCGTTCACCCGGGACGTCGTCCGCCGGTTCGTCGCCGGCGCCGGCACCGACGACGCGCTGCGCGCGACCCGCGCACTCGTCACCGACGGCCAGGCGGTGACCCTCGACTACCTGGGCGAGGACACCACCACCCCCGAGCAGGCGAACGCCACCCGGGACGAGTACCTCAAACTGCTGCGCCTGCTCTCCGCCGCCGAGCTCACCCCGGCCGCCGAGGTCAGCGTGAAGCTCTCCGCGCTCGGCCAGATGTTCGACGAGCAGCTCGCGTACGAGAACGCCCGGGCGATCTGCGCGGCCGCCGACGCGGCGGGCACCACCGTCACGCTCGACATGGAGGACCACACCACCACCGACTCGACCCTGGACGTCCTGGCCAAGCTGCGCAAGGACTACCCGTCGACCGGCGCGGTGCTCCAGGCGTACCTGCGGCGGACCGAGTCGGACTGCCGGGAGCTCTCCGGTGCCGGGTCCCGGGTGCGGCTCTGCAAGGGCGCGTACAAGGAGCCCGAGTCGGTGGCCTACCAGTCCGCCCGCGAGGTGGACAAGTCCTACGTGCGCTGCATGAACGTGCTGATGTCGGGAGACGGCTACCCGATGCTGGCCACCCACGACCCGCGGCTGATCGCGATCGGGGAGGACCGGGCCCGCTGGTTCGACCGCGGCCCGGAGCGGTTCGAGTTCCAGATGCTGTACGGCATCCGTCCCGACGAGCAGAAGCGCCTGGTCGGCGAGGGCTACACGGTGCGCACCTACGTCCCCTACGGCGACCAGTGGTACGGCTACCTGATGCGCCGGCTGGCCGAGCGCCCCGCCAACCTGATGTTCTTCGGCCGCGCGCTGGCCTCGAAGAAGTGAACTGACGGTTCGGCGAACGGGCCGGTGGGACGGAAGTCCCGCCGGCCCGTTCCGTCTGTTCGGGCGGGGGCTTGACGCCGAAAGCTAATGGTATTAGCTTTACGGCTATGACGATTAGCCAGGTGGTGCGGGACGGCGGAACCATCGCGTACGAGGTGCACGGGGAGGGCCCGCTGGTGGTCCTCGCGCACGGCATGGGCGAGAACCGGGCGAGCTTCCGGCACCTGGTGCCCCGGCTCGTGGCGGCCGGCTACCGGGTCGCCTCGGTCGACGTCCGCGGCCACGGCGACTCCAGCGCCCACTGGCCCACGTACGCGCCGGCGGAGGTCGGCGGCGACCTGCTCGCCGTGGTCCGGGCGCTCGGCGGGCCCGCCACCCTGGTCGGCAGCTCGTCCAGCGGGGCGGCGGTCGTCTTCGCCGCCGCCGACGCGCCCGAGCTGGTCAACGGCATCGTGCAGGTCGGCCCCTTCGTGTCCCAGGAGAAGCCGAACGCCGTGGTGCGGCTGGCGCAGGCGCTCGTGCTGCGCAGCCCCCGGCTGTTCGGGATGTTCCACCGCACGCTCTTCCCGTGCGGGCGGCCGGCGGACGACGCCGCGTACCGGAAGGAGATGGTCGCGAAGCTGCGCGGCCGGATGGCCGCGGTGCGCGGGGTGGTCGCGCCCGTCGAGCCGCACTGGACCGCACGGGCCCCGGAGGTACGGCAGCCGGTGCTGGTGCTGATGGGCACCAAGGACCCCGACTTCCCCGACCCGGGCGCCGAGGCGCGGGCCGCCCGCCGGCACTTCGCCACCGCCGAGGCCCGCATGATCGCCGACTCCGGCCACTACCCGCACGCCGACCAGCCCGACGCCACCGCCGCCGACCTCACCGAGTTCCTGGCGGTGGCCTCCCGTGCCTAGGGCCGGCCTGACCCCGCAGGCGGTGGTCCGCGAGGCGGCCACGCTCGCCGACGAGGTCGGTCACGACCGGCTCACCCTGGCGGCGGTCGCCGGCCGGCTCGGCGTGGCGCTGCCCAGCCTCTACAAGCACGTCAAGGGCGTGGACGCGCTGCGCCAGAAGCTCGGCGCGCTGGCCGTCGGCGAACTGGCCGAGGAGATGAGCCGGGCGGTCGCCGGCCGGGCGGGCCGGGACGCGTTGCACGCGGTCGCCGTCGCCTGGCGCGATTACGGCCGGCGGCACCCGGGCCGGTACGCTGCGGCCCAGCAGGTGCCCGACCCGGACGATCCCGAGCACGTGGCGGCCGGGCGGCGGGCGCTGGACGCGGTCTACGCGATCCTGCGCGGATACGGCCTGACCGGCGACGACGCCGTGGACGCGGCCCGGATCTTCCGCAGCGCGGTGCACGGTTTCGTGACCCTGGAAGCCGTCGGCGGCTTCGGCATACCGCGCGGCATCGACCGCACTTTCGACCAACTGGTGGCCGCGCTGGACACCGCGTACCGGGACTGGAGGTGCTGATGAAGGCCGCCCTGCTCACCCTCATCTTCCTGCTGGAGCTGGCAATGCTCGCCGCCGCCGCCCGGTGGGGCTTCACCCTCGACGCCGGCTGGCCGGTACGCCTGCTCGCCGGCATCGGCGCGCCGCTGCTGCTCGCCGTCGTGTGGGGCGTCTTCTGCTCGCCGCGGGCGAACGTCGCGCTGCCCGCGCCGGCCAAGCTCGGCGTCCAGGCCGCCTGCTTCGTCACCGGCGGGCTGCTGCTCGCGCTGTCCGGGTGGCCGGTGCCCGGGGCCGTGCTGGTGGTCCTCTGGGCGGTCGACAAGGCGCTGCTCACCCACCTCGGCGACCCGGTCTGAGCCGCGCCCTTCCCGGCCACCGGCGCATCCTTCAGCACTGCTCGTAACCCGCCGCCTCCCCCTCGCCTGCGGCCCCGCGGCCGCAGGTGCCGACAAACTTGATGCCCTGGACGACTCATCCCGCGGGCTCCGCCGGCCGGTCCGGCAGGTGGCGGTGAATCGATTACGACATCAGGTTCGTAGGCACCGGGAACAGGGCGTCCGGGCGCAGGTGGCGACCGCGCCCCCATCGACGCACGGCGGCGCTGGCCGGATCGCCCCGACGGGTCGTACCCTTCGCCGGTGACCGACGGTGACGAGCGGCCCTCTGGCCCGGCGGAGACCGGCCCCACGCAGCCCGCCACGGTGACCGGCGACGGCTCGTCCCCCCTGCCGGGGCCGCCCGGCCCGGCCGCGGCGAGCCCGGTGCCCGGGGCGCCCGCCCTGACGCCGGTGTCGCGGAAGCCACGACGACCGCCGCTGTGGGTCGTGCTCGCCCTGGTGCTGGTCCTGGCGGCGTGCGGGGTGCCCGGCGTGCTCCTGCTCGGGCTGGTGGGGAACGCGGCCGGTCGGCCGGCGGACGGCCCCGCCGACGACCCGGCCACCGCAGCCGCCCGCCGGCTCGGCCAACGGATGACCACCCAGCTCGACCGGCAGGCCGGCGCCGCCAGGCCGGCACCAGCCAGGAGCAGGCCCTGGTCAAACCCCTGGTCGGCGGACTCACCGCCACCCCACCGGCCGA
>NZ_JBSGJR010000268.1:0-8953 GCF_053605645.1 Micromonospora sp. NPDC003776 | reverse complement strand
GGGCCGGCCGCCGGGAACGAGTCCGGGGTCACACCCGGACGAGCATCTTGCCCAGGTTCTCGCCGCGCAGCAGGCCGAGGAACGCCTCCGGGGCGTTCTCGATGCCGTCGACCACCGTCTCGTCGTACGAGATCTTTCCGTCGCGCAGCCAGCCCGCCATCTCCTGGACGAACTGCTCGCGCAGGTGGCCGTGGTCACCGACCAGGAAGCCGCGCAGGGTGAGCCGCTTGCCGATCAGCAGGGCCAGGTTGCGCGGCGCGGCGGGCGGCTCGGTGGAGTTGTACTGGGCGATCATGCCGCAGATGGCGGCCCGCCCGTGCAGGTTCATCGCGCCGATGGCGGCCTCCAGGTGCTCGCCGCCGACGTTGTCGAAGTAGACGTCGATCCCGTCCGGGGCGGCGGCCTTCAGCGCGTCCCGCACCGGGCCGTCGTGGTAGTCGAAGGCGGTGTCGAAGCCGAGCGCCCGGAGCCGTTCGACCTTGGCCGGGGAACCCGCGCTGCCCACCACCCGGGCGGCGCCCCGCAGCTTGGCGATCTGGCCGACCATGCTGCCCACCGCGCCGGCCGCGCCGGAGACGAACACGGTCTCGCCCGGCTTCATGGCGGCCACGTCGAGCAGGCCGGCGTACGCGGTCAGCCCGGTCATGCCGAGCACGCTGAGGTAGGCGCTCACCGGCGCCAGGTCGGGGTCGACCCGACGCGCGGCCCTGGCGTCGACCAGCGCGTACTCCCGCCAGCCCAGGCCGTGCAGGACGGTGTCGCCGGGGGCGAATCCGTCCGCCTCGCTCGCCACCACCTCGCCGACGGCGCCGCCGTCGAGCGGGGCGTCGAGCGCGAACGGCGGCACGTACGACTTCACGTCGTTCATCCGGCCCCGCATGTACGGGTCGACGGAGATGAACCGGTTGCGGACCACGAGCTGGCCCGGCCCCGGGCTGGGCACCCCGGTGGTGACCAGGCGGAAGTTGTCGGCGGTCGGCCAGCCCTGCGGGCGCGACGCCAGGTGGATCTCACGGTTGGTGGTCACCGCGCCTCCCGTACGGTCAGGGCGACCGCGATGTTGCCGCGGGTCGCGTTGGAGTAGGGGCAGACCTGGTGGGCGGCCTCGACGAGCCGCTCGGCGGCGGTCCGCTCGACGGCGGGCAGGTCGACGACCAGGGTGACGGTCAGGCCGAAGCCGCCGCTGCCGTTCGGGCCGATGCCCACCTCGGCCTCGACCACCGAGCCGGCGACGTCCGCCTTCGCCCGACGGGCGACGAGCCGCAGCGCCGAGTGGAAGCAGGCCGCGTAACCGGCGGCGAAGAGCTGCTCGGGGTTGGCCGCGCCGCCGGCGCCGCCCATCTCCTTCGGGATGGCCAGGTCCAGGTCGAGGGTGCCGTCCGAGGTGCGGACGTGGCCGTCCCGCCCGTCCCCGGTGGCCCGCGCGGACGCGGTGTAGAGCAACTGCATGCGGCTCACTGCTCCTTCTGTCGGTGGATCGTCTCGGTGACCCGGCTGAGGGTGTCGCGCAGGGCGACCAGCTCGGCCTCCGTGAGGCCGGTGGCACGGGCCACCTGCCGCGGCACCTCGTCCATCCGCTCCCGCAGGGCCCGCCCCCGCGGAGTGAGGCCCACCTCGACCCGGCGCTCGTCCCGGGTGGCGCGGGTACGCCGCACGAAACCGGCCGCCTCCAGCCGCTTCAGCAGCGGGGAGAGCGTCCCGGAGTCGAGCCGGAGCCGGGCGCCGAGCTCGGAGACCGTGGGCGGGTCGTCGCCGCGCTCCCAGAGCACCAGCAGCACCAGGTACTGCGGGTAGGTCAGCCCGACCTCGTCGAGGAGGGGCCGGTAGACGTCGGTGAGGGCGCGCGAGGCCGCGTAGAGGGCGAAGCACACCTGCCGGCGCAGGACCAGGTCGTCGGTCACGCCCCGAACCGTAGTCCACAATTAAGTTGTGCACAACCGATGTGGTCGCGCGGTGACCACCCACACGGTGCCGGGGCGCGGGATCAACGCTCCGGGAGCCACGCCTCCAACTCGACCTCGACCAGGTGGTCCGGGTCGATCAGGCCGGCCACCACCACCATGGTGGCCACCGGCCGGACCGCGCCGAACACGGCGTTGTGCGCCCGACCCACCTCGTCGGCGTACACCCGGTCGGTCACGTACATCCGGGTCCGGATCACGTCGGCCGGCTCCGCCCCCACCTCGGCGAGCGCGTCGAGGCCGATCCGCAGCGCCTGGGCGGTCTGCGCTGCGGCGTCCCCGACGTGCGCCACCCGGCCGTCGACCGTCGAGGTGCAGCCGGCGGTGATCGCCAGGTTGCCGACCCGGGCCACCCGGGAGTAGCCGTACAGCGCCTCCCAGGGGCCGCCCGAGCCGAGCCGGGTAACCGCCCCGCCGCCGCCGGCGACCGTGGTCACGCCGGGGCCCGCAGGGTGGCGAGCGCCTCCGCGACGGTGAACGCGGCCGCGTACAGCGCCTTGCCGGCGATCACGCCCTCCACGCCGATCGGCTCCAGGGTGGCCAGGGCCCGCAGGTCGTCCAGGGTCGAGACGCCACCCGAGGCGATCACCGGCTTGTCGGTACGGGCGCAGACCTCACGGAGCAGGTCCAGGTTCGGCCCCCGCATGGTGCCGTCCTTGGTGATGTCGGTGACCACGTACCGGGCGGCGCCGGCCTTGTCCAGCCGCTCCAGCACCTCGTACAGGTCGCCGCCCTCGCGGGTCCAGCCCCGGGCGGCGAGGGTACGGCCCCGCACGTCCAGCCCGATCGCCACCCGGTCGCCGTACTCGCCGCAGATCCGGTCACACCACTGCGGGTCCTCCAGCGCGGCGGTGCCGATGTTGACCCGGGCCGCGCCGGTGCCCAGCGCCGCCTCCAACGACTCGTCGTCCCGGATCCCGCCGGAGAGCTCGACCTTCACGTCGAGCTGCCGGACCACCTCGGCCAGCAGGTGGGCGTTGGAGCCCCGCCCGAAGGCGGCGTCCAGGTCGACCAGGTGGATCCACTCCGCGCCGTCGGACTGCCAGGCGAGGGCCGCCTCGATCGGGTCGCCGTACGCGGTCTCGCTGCCGGCGGCGCCCTGGACGAGCCGGACGGCCTGGCCGTCGGCGACGTCCACGGCGGGCAACAGGGTGAGGCTCAAGGCTCTTCTCCTCGGTTCAGGTCCGACGGTCCAGGGCGATCACCACGATCGCCGGCAGGACCAGCAGCAACAACACGACCAGCGCCAGCCGCAGCGCCAGGTCGTCGACGAAACTCCAGATGCCGGCCAGCGCCGCCCCGGTGAGCAGCACGATCGCGGCCCGCTCCCCCCGGCTGTGCCGGTTCAGCCGGCCGGACCGGCCGCGGCGCAGCGCCGGCGTCAGCCGGCGTACCAGGGCGCGGCGCCGCTCCCGGCGGACCACCCGGCGCTGCCGGACGGCGCGTTCCGCGGCGAGCCGGGCCTCGCGGGCCTCCCGGCGGCGGGCCCGTTCCTTACTCAAGCGTGCCCAGCCAGTTGCGCAGCAGGGCGGCGCCGGCGTCGGCCGACTTCTCCGGGTGGAACTGGGCCGCGGTCAGCGGACCCCGCTCCACCGCGGCGACGAAGTCCGTCCCGTGCTCGGCGGTGGTCACCGCCGCGCCCGCCGCGGCCAGCCCGGCCAGGTCGGTCACCCCGTACGAGTGGACGAAGTAGAACCGGGCGTCCGCGGGGAGGCCGGCGAAGAGCACCGAGCCGGCCGGGGCGTGCACCGTGTTCCACCCCATGTGCGGCAGCCGCCGCGCGGGCAGCTTCGTCACCCCGCCGGGCAGCAGCCCGAGCCCCTTGGTCACCACGCCGTGCTCGTCGCCGTGCTCGAACAGGACCTGCATGCCGACGCAGATGCCGAGCACCGGGCGGCCCGCGGCCACCCGCTCGGCGATGACCGGGCCGGCGCCGAGCGCCTCGATCCCGGCCATGCAGGCGGCGAACGCGCCGACCCCCGGCACCACCAGGCCGTCGGCCTCGGCGGCGGCGGCCAGGTCGTCGGTCACCGTCACGTCGGCGCCGACCCGCTCGATGGCCCGCTCGGCCGAGCGCAGGTTGCCCGATCCGTAGTCGAGCACCACGACCCGCTTGCCCATCAACCCTCCCCGGGTAGCAGCCGGAGCAGGCCGCCGACGGTGGCCAGCACGGCCAGCAGGCCGGTGACCACGACCGCGGCCCGCGAGGCGCCCTGCTTGTAGAGCGACCACGTCCCGCCGAGCAGCACGCCGGCCAGGATCAGCAGCAGCGTCGGCAGCGCCGCCCCCATCAGAGCGCACCCTTCGTGCTCGGCACCACGCCGGCGTTGCGCGGGTCGATCCCGGTGGCCTCGCGCAAGGCGCGGGCGACCGCCTTGAACTGCGCCTCGACCACGTGGTGGGCGTCCGGGTGGCCACCCGGGCGGGCCGCGCGCAGCACGTCCACGTGCAGGGTGACCCGGGCCGCCTGGCCGAAGGACTCCCAGACGTGCCGGGTCATGCTGGTCGGGTAGACCGGCCCGATGTACGGCGCGAGCGGCGGCTCGTCGTGCACCACGTACGGCCGTCCGGAGAGGTCGACGGCAGCCCGGACCAGCACCTCGTCCATCGGCACGGTGGCCGAGCCGTACCGGCGGATGCCGGCCTTGTCCCCCAGCGCCCGGTCGAACGCGGCGCCCAGGGCGAGCGCGGTGTCCTCCATGGTGTGGTGGGCGTCGATCTCCAGGTCGCCGACGGTGTGCACGGTCAGGTCGAAGCCGCCGTGCCGGGCGATCTGGTTGAGCATGTGGTCGTAGAAGCCGACGCCGGTCTCGATGTCGGCCTTGCCGGTGCCGTCGAGGTCGATCTCCACGAGGACCTTGGTCTCCTTGGTGATCCGCTCGACCCGGGCGGTGCGACTCATGAAAGCTTCTCCATGGCGGTGAGGAAGGCGTCGGTCTCGGCGGGGGTGCCGGCGGTGACCCGCAGCCAGCCGGGCAGGCCGACGTCACGGACCAGCACGCCGGCCTCGAGCAGGCCGCGCCAGGCCGCGGCCTGGTCGCCGCCGACCTCGAAGAGCACGAAGTTGGCGTCGCTGTCGGCGACCCGGTGGCCGCGGGCGCGCAGCTCGGCCACGATCCGGTCGCGCTGCGCCATGATCGCGGTGACCGTGCCGAGCAGGGCGTCGCGGTGGGCGAGCGCCGCGCGGGCGGCGGCCTGGGTGAGCGCGGAGAGGTGGTACGGCAGCCGGACGAGCTGCACCGCCTGCACGACCGCGGGGTCGGCGGCCAGGTAGCCGAGCCGGCCGCCGGCGAAGCCGAACGCCTTGCTCATCGTCCGGGTGACCACCAGCCGGGGGTGGTCGGGCAGCACCGCGAGCGCGCTCACCGTGCCGGGCCGGGCGAACTCGGCGTACGCCTCGTCCACGATCACCATGCCGGGCGCCTCGTCGAGCACGGCGGCGACCACGGCGGGGTCGAGCGCCGTGCCGGTCGGGTTGTTCGGCGAGCAGAGGAAGACCACGTCCGGTCGGTGCGCCCGGACCTGGGCGACCGCCTCGGCGGCGGTGAGGCCGAAGTCGGCCCCCCGGGCGGCCGGGATCCAGCCGGTGCCGGTGCCGAGCGCCAGCAGCGGGTGCATCGAGTAGGCCGGGGTGAAGCCGAGCGCGGTGCGTCCCGGGCCGCCGAAGGCCTGGAGCAGTTGCTGCTGGATCTCGTTGGAGCCGTTGGCCGCCCAGACCTGGTCGACGGTGAGCCCGTGGCCCAGGTACGCCGCCAGGTCGGCGCGGAGCGCCACGGCGTCCCGGTCCGGGTAGCGGTTGAGGTCGCGCAGCTCGGCCGCGAGGGCCTTGCCGATCGCGTCCACCACCGCGTCGGGCACCGGGTAGGAGTTCTCGTTGGTGTTCAGCCGCACCGGCACGTCCAGCTGGGGCGCCCCGTACGGCGTCAGGCCGCGCAGGTCGCCCCGGATGGGCAGGTCGTCGAGGGTGGTCACGCCGTACCCCCGGGAAAGCGCACGCTGACCGCCTGGCCGTGCGCCGGCAGGTCCTCCACCCCGGCCAGGGTGACCACGTGCGGGGCCACCTCGCGCAGCGCGTCCCGGCTGTATTCGACCAGGTGGATGCCGCGCAGGAACGACTGCACGGAGAGCCCCGAGGAGTGCCGGGCACAGCCGCCGGTGGGCAGCACGTGGTTGGAGCCGGCGCAGTAGTCGCCGAGCGACACCGGCGACCAGGCGCCCACGAAGATCGCCCCGGCGTTGCGCACCCGCAGCGCCCACTCGCGGGCGTTCTCGGTCTGGATCTCCAGGTGCTCGGCCGCGTACGCGTCGACCACCCGCAGCCCCGCCTCGAGGTCGTCGACGAGGACCACGCCGCTCTGCTCGCCGCCCAGGGCGGTGCCGATCCGCTCGGCGTGCTTGGCCGCCGGCACCTGCCGGGCCAGCTCCGCGTCGACCGCGTCGGCGAGCGCCACCGACGGGGTGACCAGCACGCTGGCGGCGAGGGGGTCGTGCTCGGCCTGGCTGATCAGGTCGGCGGCGACGTGCGCCGGGTCGGCCGTGTCGTCGGCCAGGATGGCGATCTCGGTGGGGCCGGCCTCGGCGTCGATGCCGACCACGCCGCGCAGCAGCCGCTTGGCGGCGGTGACCCAGATGTTGCCCGGACCGGTGATCATGTCGACCGGGTCGCAGCGCTCGGTGCCCGCCGGGTCGACCGTCGACCCGTACGCCAGCATGGCGACCGCCTGGGCGCCGCCGACCGCGTAGACCTCGTCCACGCCGAGCAGCGCACAGGCCGCCAGCACCCGCTGGTCGGGCAGGCCGCCGTTGTCCTGCTGCGGCGGGCTGGCCACCACCAGCGAGCGCACCCCGGCCGCCTGGGCGGGGACCACGTTCATCACCACGGTCGACGGGTACATGGCCAGGCCGCCGGGGACGTACAGGCCGACCCGGTCGACCGGCACCCAGCGCTCGGTCACCGTGCCGCCGGGCACCACCTGGGTGGTGTGGTCGGTGCGGCGCTGGTCGGCGTGGACCTTGCGGGCCCGGGTGATCGACTCCAGCAGCGCGGCCCGGACCTGCGGGTCGAGCGTTCCCTCCGCCTCGCGGATCACCTCCACCGGCACCCGCAGGTGCTCCGGGCAGACGCCGTCGAACCGTTCACTCGCCTCCCGGATCGCCGCGTACCCATGCTCCCGGACCGCCTCGACGAGAGGGCGGATCCGCTCGACGGCCACGGAGACGTCGAGCTGGGCACGGGGCAGCAGGCGGCGCGGGTCACGTGCCCCGCCGCGCAGGTCGATCCGGTTCAGCACCCGTACGAGTCTAGGCGGCCCCTCCGGAAGCAGGCCCGCCGCGCCCGCAGGCCGGGACGGTGAGCCGGGACACGCCGGCCGGTCGAGATCGGGATACGCTCGGACCCGTGACCGCACGGCTGCCGGTGTTCCCGCTGGGGACGGTCCTCTTCCCCGGGCTGGTCCTCCCGCTGCACATCTTCGAGGAGCGCTACCGGGCGCTGGTGCGCCACCTGGTCGGGCTGCCCGAGGGGGCGCCCCGCGAGTTCGGGGTGGTGGCGATCCAGGCGGGCTGGGAGGTCGCGCCGGCCGGGCCGCCGGGCCGGCCCACCCCCGGCGGCGGGGAGGTCACCCTGCATGAGGTGGGCTGCACCGCCGAGCTGCGGCAGGTCACCGAACTGGCCGACGGCGGGTTCGACATCGTCACCGTCGGTCGGCGCCGGTTCCGCATCGCCGAGGTCGACGCCGACGCGGCGCCGTACCTGACCGCCCAGGTGGAGTGGCTGCCCGAGCCGGCCGGCACGGACGAGGTGGCCGACCTGCTGGCGGCCCGGGTGATCACGGTGTTCCGGCAGTACCTGAACCTGGTCCGGCCGGACCCGCAGGAGATCTCCGAGCAGCTGCCGGAGGACCCGACCGTGCTGTCGCACCTGGTCGCCGCCACCGCCGCGCTGACCGTCGCCGACCGGCAGCGGCTGCTCGCCATCGACGACACCACCGCCCGGCTCCGGGCCGAGCTGCGGCTGCTCAACCGGGAGGCGGCCCTGCTGCGCCAGGTCCGGGCCGTCCCGGTGCCGCTCAACGAGCTGGCTGGTCCCCCGGCGCCGAACTGATTCCCGGCCCGGCCGGCGGCCAGCCGGGGCCCGGGGCGGGCCACCCGCCGTCGAGCTCCGGCTCCGGCCGCAGCGACGGCCACCGCGACCAGCCGGCCAGCAGGGTGTACGTCACGGCCACGCCGAACGCGGGCAGCAGCAGGTTGCCGTGCGGCACGGGCAGCAGGGTGTACCAGTCGATCCCGCCGGCCCGCAGGTCGGCCGGCTTGGTGAAGACCGTCCCGTCCGGCGCGGTGGCCAGCAGCCGGTGGTAGGTGCCGAGCCCGATCCGGCGGCCCACCTGCCAGGCCAGCACCGCCGCGCCGATCCCGCCGAGCACCCCGGCGACCAGGCCGACCGGCCCCCGCCGCCGGCGCAGCAGCGCCCAGAGCGCGATCGCGACGAGCACCCCGAAGCCGAGCCCGAGCACGCTGAACCAGCCGTCGGCGGCGATCGGCTGCTCGGGCTGCGGGGTGGCGTAGACGGCGCCCTCGGCGGTCTTCTGCACCGGGGTGCCCGGCGCCACGGCCGCCCAGAGCAGACCCAGCGGCGCGCCCAGCAGGCTCACCAGCAGCGCGACCCCCAGGGCGATCGCGGCCGCGCGGAGCCGACCGGTGGGCCGGCCGGCGACGGGCGACCCGGTGACCAGGCCCGGATAGCCGGCGAGCGGATCGGCGCCGGGCGCGGTGACCGGGCTGCCGGCGGGCACCGGCAGGCCGGCCGGCCAACCGGGCATCTCGGCCCCCGGGGGAGATCCCTCGTCCGGCGGGGTGAAGCCGCGGGTCGGCCCGGCGTTGGTCGCCCCGCCCGGTCCGCCGCCGTCCGGGTGCGGGTGGGCCGACCACCGGTTACGGAACGCGGCGAGCCGCCGGAGCGCGGCCCGCTCCTCCCCGGCGAGCAGCCGGTAGCT
>NZ_JBSGJR010000267.1:0-8953 GCF_053605645.1 Micromonospora sp. NPDC003776 | reverse complement strand
TCGCGCCCAGCCGCAGCCAGCCGGACTGCTGGTAGTGGCGCAGCCGTTGGGCGAACCAGGTGGGTGGGGCGCACTGGCCGCAGCGCAGCGATGTGCTGCCGCTGCGCGGCGACCACGACCCTGACCCGCTGCGGGCGCTGCTCGCCGCCGGCGCGCAGGTCCGCCACCGTGAGCATGCGTGTGTGCAGATCCTGGCCCGTCCGGCCCCTGCCCGCCGAGTGCGCGCCGCCCGCCGAGCGGCGGCGGCCACCAGCACCTATCCCCATGGGCGGCCCGATGTGGCCGGCCGCGCCGTTTCCGCAGTGGTGCGGTTGGCCGTCGAGCCCCTGCTGTGGCTCCTCGACGCATTCACGCCCGGGGCGTCGCGGCCACGCACGACGGCGTACGGCGCCCGGGCGGTGGAGCGGGATCCGGTGGCTGGCGCTGAGGCCCGCACAGTCGTGGATAAGGCGGTGCGGGTGCCGCACTTCGAGGTCGCGGTGCGGTTCGCCGTAGCGGCCGAGGCGGACAAGACACCACCCGACAGGCAGCGGGCCACGCAGGTCCGCTCGCGGCTGGCCGGGGTGCGGCACAGCATCGCCTCGGCCGCCGCCACCTATACCGGCCCTAACCGGCTGCGGGGCATGAGAATGCCCCGGCCGGTGGCCACTATCGCCGGGCGGAGGCTACGGCGCGGATTCCTGGCAACCGTGCCCGAGTTGGCTGCTCTGGCCGCGCTGCCGCAGGACCTCGCTGTGCCGGGCTTGGACCGGGCGCGGGCCAAGGCGGTGCCGGCGCCGGTGCAGGTGCCCTCTGGCGGCCGGGGTGTGAAGGTGCTCGGCCGCTCGCAGGTCGGCCGCCACAGCGTCGGCCTGCGGGTGGCCGACGCCCGGCAGCACGTGCACCTGGTCGGTAAGACCGGCGTCGGCAAGTCCACGCTGCTACTGAACATGATCCTCGCCGACATTCACGCCGGCCGTGGGACGGTGGTCATCGACCCGCGCGGGGACCTGATCACCGACATCCTCGACCGGCTTCCCGCGTCGTATGCGAGCAAGATCGCGCTCATCGACCCGGACCAGGAGAACCCGGCCTGCTTCAACCCCCTCGACGACGGCGGTGACCGGCACCTGGCGGTGGACAACCTGGTGGGGATCTTCGCGAAGATCTTCCAGGGTCAGTGGGGTCCGCGGATGGACGACACGATGAGGGTGGCGTGCCTGACGCTGATGCGGCATGCGAAACCGACACTGAGTCTGGTGCCGTCGCTGTTGCAGGACCGGGAGTTCCGGGCCAGGTTCACCCACGGCCTGGACGACCCGGACGGGCTCGGCGGGTTCTGGGTCTGGTACGACGGCATCAACGAGCAGTTCCGCGGCCAGGTCATCGCCCCGGTCCTTGCCCGGCTGCGAGCGTTTCTGCTGCGGGACTTCGTCAAGAGTGTCATCGGCAATGCGCACAGTTCCTTCGACATGGGCGCGATCCTCGACGGCGGGGTGCTGCTGTGCCGGCTGCCCAAAGGCATCCTCGGTGAAGAGACCAGCCGGATCCTCGGTTCGCTGATCGTCGCCCGGGTGTGGCAGGCCGCCATCGCCCGCGCCACCGTTCCGGAGGACCAGCGCAAAGACGCCTGCCTCTACCTTGACGAGTGCCAGAACTTCCTGACGTTGCCGGGCAGCGTCGGGGACATGCTGGCCGAGGCGCGAGGGTTCCGGCTCGGGCTGGTGCTGGCCCACCAGGACCTGGCACAGCTACCGAAAGACGTCGCGGCGGCGGTGTCGGCCAACGCCCGGTCGAAGGTGTTCTTCACCGTCGACCCGGCCGACGCGCGAGAGCTGTCCCGGCACACCAAACCCGAACTGGACGAGCACGACCTGGCCCACCTCGACGTCTACACCGCCGCCGCCCGGCTGTTGGTCGGCAACCGGGAGCTGCCCGGGTTCACCTTCACCACCAACCCGCCCCCGCCGGTCGTGGGTGAGGCGACAGCGATCCGGCAGGCGTGCGCCACCGCCCACCGCGGCGGCGACGGAGAGCCGCCGATGCAGCAACTTGCTCGCACGGCGATGAAGCGGCGCATGGGATCACGCGACCGCTGACCTTCACCTGTGGTGGCCGGTGGTGGCATGACAGTGATCTGCTGCTGCCGCGCATCGTCGCCGTTTCACCTACCAGGCCGTGGCGACGGTAGGAGTTCTGCTGATTTGCCGTCGGGGCTGCCATGGAAACCGGCTACCTTCCCGAGTCCCGATGGGTCCTTCTCTGCTCCGATTCTGCGCGGTCGGCGGTGTACTGCTCGGGGTCGCTGTGCGGGGAGTCAGGCGGCTTCGACCTTCCGCAGCTGAGACGCCGGGTGCATACGGGGCACAAGACAGCGTGAAACGTCGACGGCCAGCCCGAGGCAAGGTCGATCGAGGAGCGGTCCCGACCAGCGTCAGCGGACGGTCTCGGCAGGGTGACCGGCATGCACGCCCAAGGTCCGCTTCAACGTCTGACCGTCGCTCGGGGTGGCTGCGGATAGGTTGGCCAGGTGAAGCCTGACATGCGGCCACTGCCGTACGAAGACCTAGCGGCACTCCTCGGACTGAACGCGGTTCTCCACGGGCTGTTACTGGCAGACCGGCTTCCACCTGACGTGACGCAGCGACTGATCCGGCGAATGACTGAGCACGGGCCATTGCCAGCAGGAGCCTCAGAAGGTCAACTCAGCCTTCTCCTTCACGACCTGGCCCAGCGTCTTCACTGGGCCATGGGACACGGGGACGAGTACCCCGAAGCGACGGCGGCGCAGACCACGTACTGCATCGACCTCCCGAGCCCCGCCGCCGTTGACACATGCCGGGCAGAGTTGGCGGAGTTGGGCGCGCGGCTACTGACCACGTACCAGCCGGGCCAGACGGGCCGCCCTATGACCAGCAACGAGCATGTCGCGGCAGGGCTCCGATGGCAACTCGTTGTCGCCTTCCCCGAACTCATGCCTAGCCCAGCATTTGAGGCGCGGATGGAAGCCCTGTCCGCGATGGCTGAACGACACGGTGGCCGCTTGGCCGGCTCCTCGATCGGCTAGCCAAACAAGAGACCCCGGGCCGTCCCCGGACCGTCAAACGCTGACCAGGGATGACCGGCGACCGGCAGCAGCCGAAGGAACAGCAGGTCGGCCGCCATGTATCGGCGTCTAACCTGATGGGCGACGGACGAGTCGACCTGTACGTCGGATTCTGCTGCCATGCCCAGCCCTGAGCCTCAAGCAGTCGAGAGCGACATGCTCCGGGGCGGTCGATGCATCAGTCAGGACTCTCGTTGCGCCGACCGGGGCGCTGCACTTCACGGCGGAAGCGGAGCAGGATCACCTCCACGCCCACGCGACCCCACCCAGGTGGGAAACGATCCCGGACACTCAATCCGACTCAGGATCGCTTAGAGGGCGCGCAAATAGGTCAGGGGGGATGAGCCGGGTAGGAGACGGGCACAGGTACCCGTGATCATGAAGGTTCCTACGCCCAATGATCACTGGAACGCCTGTGCCCGCTGTCCCATCATGGCTGAGCGACCCCTTGTGGGACCAATTCGCCGCGCTGCTGCCGCCCCGTCCCGCTACTGATCCCACCCATCCGCTGGGCTGTCACCGCCGGCGAATCGCCGACCGGATCGTGTTCGACAAGTTGCTGCAGGTGCTGCGGTTCGGCTGCTCCTACCAGGGCATCGCCGATTCGACCTGCTCGGCCACCACAATCCGCAACCGCCGCGACGAGTGGATCCAGCTGGGCCTGTTCGCCCAGCTCAAGACGATCGCGCTGGACGCCTACGACCGTCTCGTCGGGCTGCTGCTGGACAACCTCGCCATCGATGGGTGCATCACCAAGGCCCCCGGCGGTGGCGAGGTCGCCGGCCGTTCACCGGTCGACCGCGGCAAGCAAGGCATGAAACGCTCGGTCATGGTCGAGGCCCGCGGCATCCCACTGGCCCGCGTCCTGGCCGGCGCCCACCGCCACGACTCCCCACTGCTGGAATCCACCCTGGACCGGCTCAACGACCTCGGCCCGCTGCCCGCCACCATCACCGTGCACCTGGACGCCGGGTACGACTCCCAGAAAACCCGCGACCTGCTCACCACCCGCGGGCTGACCGGCGAGATCGCCCGCAAGGGCGTCAAAGCCCCGGTCCAGGCCACCCAGCGGTGGCACGTCGAACGCACAAACGCCTGGCACAACGCCTTCAACCGGCTGCAACGCTGCTACGAACGCAAAGAAGACGTGGTCAACGCCTACTTCGACCTCGCCGACGCCATCATCACCATCCGCAGCCTCATCCGCCAGGCGTGGATCTTGTACCGATGGGACACCCGCCCCACCCGCCGACCATGAAGCCCAACCTATTTGCGCGACCTCTTAGCTAATTAGAGACGCTCCGTCACCGCTCCTTCTGCCGGCGGCGGCGTGGCCGCGCCTGGCTTCTTCCTCGGTCGCTCAGCGAGTCGACGACGGCGTCACTGATCTCTCTGGCTGCTCTGCCGATGCCGCCGATGGCCTTGGCCTTGCCGGCCGCCTTGGCGGTTCCCTCCACCAGCTCGGGCAGGCCCTTCTGGTTCTTCGGCACGATGCTCAGCCGGTCGACCGCTTCGGCGAAGCGCAGGTAGGTGTCGACGCTGGCGATGACGATCCGGGCGTTGATCTCCAGGATTTGGATGCCGACTACGGCAATAACCACCTGTGCGTCGATGACCACGCCCTTGTCCAGAACCGTCTCGACGACGTCAGCCAAGCTGCCGCCGCTGCTGCCGACTCTCTCCAGTGCCCCGCCGGGCCGCCCTCCGGTGGTTGCCAGGGTCATTCGCCACCCTCCTCGGGCCGGATTCGTGTTTCGCGCTTCAGCAGGTTCTCCTTCGTTCCCAGGTCGACGGGATTGCCCGGGTCAGCTAACTCGGGCGTGACGGGGCCACCGGGGAGTAGAACGAAGGGCCAGAGGTCGGCGCGATCCTTGGGGACGGGTGCGGCAGTACCCAGAGGCGAACAGGCAAAAACTTCCGGTGCAGCTACAGGTGGGCTGGGCCGTCTACGGGCCGTCTGGGCCGTTGCTGGGCCGTTAAGCGCCGACCAAAGATGACCGAGGACGATCAGCAGCGCCGAGAAACAGCAGGTCAGTCACCACATGCGGGCGGCCGACCTGGTGAGCGGCGGACGAGTCGACCTGTACGCCGGACGCTCCGGGTGCAGACGCGGGACAGCCGTTGTAGCTTCGGCGAATGACTGGCGGTGGTCGTGCCGGGGACGATCCAGCCGTGCCGGGCGCAGACGCGAACACGTTGTTGGCCGTGCGGATCTCGGCTGACCGGGTGTCAGAGCTGCGTCACGCGGTTACGGCTGCGGTCGAGGCAGTCGGGCTCACCGGGGAGCGCTTGGAGGACTTCGTCCTGGCGGTGCATGAGCTGGTGGTGAATGTCGTCCGTCACGGCGGCGGCTTCGGCGAGTTGCTGTTGCGCCGCTACCACGACTTGGTGACGTGCCGGATCTCCGATCATGGACCAGGCATGGACGAAGCTGTTCCTGTGCCCTGTGTCACCCGGCCCGGCAACCGCGGCCTCTGGCTGGCGCAGCACCTGCTCGTCAGGGAGCTAATCCTCAGCAGCACTCCGCAGGGACTGACCGCCACGGTCAGCATCACGATCACTCCGGGGGAGGCGGCCTAATGTCTGCCCCTGGTGACCTGTGGCAGCGGTGCGCGGAGGTGCGTCTGGACCGACAGTGGTGACGCGTCGCAGGCCGACCGCGAGCGACCAAGGACGATCGCTGGTGGCTACGTTTGGCCATGTAGCAATGTGTGACGGGCCTCACCGCCCCGCCAAGGGTGCCCTGCAAGAAGCGCCGATGGGAACGAGTGACGACGGCGCGTCGGTTCGGCCGTGATGGGGGAAGGCCCCGTTCTGGGGGGGGGGGGGGGGGGACCGGGGCCTTCCTGTGCGCCATGCGGGGCCCGGGGGTCGGGGGCACCCGCTACGGTTCGTGGCCTCGCACACGAGACTCCCAAACCGGTCACTAGCGCATCAGGGGTAGATAATAGGTAAGGTCAGCGCGAAGTGCAGTGTGGGGGCGGAACCGCCTCACTCGGTAAATCAGCAACGGCACGGGAACAGGTAGGGCGCCATGCGGCGAATGACCAGCCCGTCCGGGTTGTGAGATTCGATGATGATGTCAGCTTGACTGTCAGTGTCGTCTCCGTCGCATCGCTGACTGGCCGCGGCACCGGCTCCCGCCGGGCCCCCAACAGTCACGTCGATGTTTACGCGCCGTACGTCATCGCCGTTTTGAGCGAACGGCTCGTTGGTGATTACAGCAAGCACTGACTCCGAGGCTCGGTGATCCGACGGCGAGTCGGTGCCAGGCGAGTGGTGCTTCGAGACCACGCAGCGGCATGCTAGACCGCGAGCGTGCAGCCCCCGCACAAGCTGACCGACGACGGGAAGAAGCGCGTCGGGACACGTCGCCGCCACTCGCAGACCCCTGCCGACCGCCGCAGCCACAATCGCATCCGCAACGGCCGACAGCACCTCCCGCTCGTGCGCGATCGAGGAAAGATCAGGCACAGTGACTCCCTTCCACCCAGACTTGCCGTCACCTGCCGCCCGAACGTGGTGATGGCGGTGCCGCCCGGCACTCCAGGTCTGGCCCCGGCTATGTCGCCGGCATGAGTTCCATCCCTGTCAGGAGTACAAGCGCAGCCACCGCGAGCACTCGTTACAGCGTCCTAACAAGACGGGCCGTTCGATGAACTGCGCAGCTCGGAAGTACAGCAACGCACCTGACCCGCTGGCGCGCCAGCCGAGTTGGTTGGCTGGGGGTCAAGGAGTCTGCCGGGGCACACACGGGGCACAAGACCCTGTGAAACGTCGGCAAGCAGCCATCAACGACGTGAGCCCAGGAGCAAGCGTGACCAGTGCGCCGACCTGGTCGCCGCAGGTCACGGGAGAGGCAGTCTAAGTTCCGCTTCAACGTCGGCAGGCAACGCGCCACGTCCGGTCAAGCGATGATGGGGCGGCGCGATCGAGCGTGCGGGGTTCGGATCGGGGATCAGGCGCTCGGGTCGTGGGTCGGGATGATGCGGACCTGGTTTCGGATGGCGTGCAACCGGTGCAGTGTGCGGAAGGCTGCATCGCGATCGTCGTCGACGAGCCACCCCGGGTACGGCGCCTTTTGCCGGACGTGTTCGATCTGCAGCCCGTGCCAGGCTGCGTCACCGGCGACCAGCACTGGTCCGGTGGAGGTCCGCAGCAGGACACCGACACTCCCCGGTGTGTGCCCGGCCAACTCGACCATGATCACTGACCCGTCGCCGAGTAGGTCGTGACTGCGCTCGAAGGTGAGCACCGGCGGCCCGTCCAACTCGTAGCTGTCCAGCCGACGGCCCTGCAGCGCGGCTCGGACGCCGCCTGCTGGTGCAACGTCGCCGGACATCATCCAGTCCCGTTCCCGCTCCCGCACCATGACCGGCAGCCCGGGAAGGTCGAGCAGTCCGCAGACGTGGTCCCAGTGCAGATGGGTAGGTAGTGCGAAGTCGATCGCGTCGGCCGCGATGCCGGCCCGTTCCAGCGCCGTCGTGGTCGGCAGCACCTGGTAGCGCGGCCGCACCGCCGGCCGCAACGTCCACGGCAGCTCGCCGATCACCCGGTCGCCGACGTCGACACAGACCGACGGATCGAGCAGCACGGTGACCTCCGGATGCCGGATCACGTACGTGGACAGGGAGTTGCCGACCCGGCGCGGTGTCCGGACAGCCTCGGCGATCAGTGGGGTCGGCACCGATCGCACCGTCTGGTTCAATGCGATCAGCTCGACCTCGACCTTTCCGGGCGGGAGGCCGGCGTCGGACAGCCCCGCCAGGAAGCGCCGGTCGATCGGACGCGGCCGGATCAGGCGGTACGGCACCGCAGCGAGTGCACCGGCCGCCACGGTGGCCTGACGGATCGTGTAGATCATGAGCCTCTCCCCTCACCCTGGCGCATCGCGCGCCGAGGGGTGCACCGTAGAAGTTCAGGTTGACCTGAAGTCAATTCGTAAGGAGCTTGCGTGACGACGTGGCGAATCGGGGATGCGGCGGCCCTGGTCAGCGTCCCGACCCATGTGCTGCGGCATTGGGAGGAGGTCGGGGCGCTCGAACCTGCCCGGCTTTCCAACGGGCACCGGATCTACGACGACGAGACGATCACCCGGGCGCGGCTGATCCGGCTCTGCCAGCGAGCTGGCATGTCACTGGCCGAGATCGCAGACCTGTATCGCGGAGACGGTCAGCGCCGCGCCGCGCTGGTGAGTGACCGACGAGACCGGATCGTCGACCAGATCCGCCGGCTACGCGCCGCTCAGGGCTTCCTTGAGCACGTCCTCGCCTGCAGGCACCCAATGGTGTCGGACTGTCCCGAGTGCAGCAGCTTCGCCGCCGGGTCGGTGCCAGACGCAAGCCAGCCAGAACTGGTTCTCCGTGATTGAGAAGGCCAGTTCCCACTAAAGAATTCCTAACGAAAGATGTTGGGCGTGCCCTCACGTCCCGAGGACACGCGCAACGTTGTTTTGATAGTAGCTCTTGGACCGCAAGGAGCTACAGGGCCAGCACCAGATGGTTGTCCTGTCCTGCTTCATGCGCAGCCTCGGATACCGGCTCTTCGAAGTTAAGCGGGGTTGAGGTGTCCGCGGTGGCGGCGGGTGGTGGCGGTGCGGGTGCGTAGGCGCTGGTTTTCGGGGTTTCGGAAGCCGTAGGCGTCGCGGGCGACGGTCTTGATGACCCGGTTGGTTCCTTCGGAGCCGGCGTTGGTGATCCCGGTTGTCAGGAACGCGTGGATCTGTGGCCACCAGGTCTCGATGGTGGTGGCGAGTCGGTGGAGTTCGTGCAGTTCGGTGGCGGCGCAGCGGGTGTAGAAGCGGCGTAGCAGCTGGTGGACGTGTTCGCGGTCCGGGTGGGTGCGGGCGGTCGCGAGTAGGTCGAGGAG
>NZ_JBSGJR010000266.1:0-8968 GCF_053605645.1 Micromonospora sp. NPDC003776 | reverse complement strand
GGCGACGCCCGCCAGGCCGGCGTCGGCGCGGCGGACCGGACGCCGCGCGGCCACGACGGGTTCAGCTCGGCCGGCCGGACGCCCACCCCGGCGCCGGCCGGCGGGTACCGGACGACCGCGCCGCCCCGCCCCGGCGACCCCGCACCGGGGCTGGCCGACGGGCTGGCCGGCGTGCAGCGGATGGCCACCCGGCGCGGCCTGGTGGTGATCGTCTCCGACTTCCTCGACGGCCTGCCCGACGACCCGGCGGCCGCGGCGCCCTGGGAGGCGCTGCTGCGCCGGCTCGCCGTACGGCACCAGGTGCTCGCCGTCGAGGTGACCGACCCGCGCGAACTCGAACTGCCGGACGTCGGCCTGGTCACCCTGGTCGACCCGGAGACCGGCCGGCACCGCGAGGTGTGGACCGGCGACCGCGACCTGCGCGAGCGGTACGCGGAGGCCGCCGCCGCCCAGCGCGACCAGGTACGCCAGGCGCTGCGCCGGTCCGGCGCCACCCACCTGGCGCTGCGGACCGACCGGGACTGGAGCGCCGACATCGTGCGGCACGTGCACACCCAGCGCCGGCTGGCCGCCGCGCCCGCCGCGACCCGGGGAGGTACCGCGTGACCTGGCAGTCACCCGGCCGGCTCTGGCTGCTGCTCGGGGTGGCCGGGCTCGTCGTCGGTTACCTGGCGATGCAGCGCCGGCAGAGCCGGTACGCGGTCCGCTTCACCAACCTGCGCCTGCTGGACCGGGTCGCGCCGCGGCGACCGGCCTGGCGCCGGCACGTGCCGGCCGGCCTCTTCCTCGCCATGCTCGCGCTGCTCGTGGTCGGCTTCGCCCGGCCCAGCGCGGAGGTGCGGGTGCCTCGGGAGCGGGCCACCGTGATGGTGGCCGTCGACGTCTCCACCTCGATGCTCGCCAGCGACGTCGACCCGGACCGGCTGACCGCCGCCAAGGAGGCCGCCCGCCGGTTCGTCGACGGCCTGCCCGACGAGTTCAACGTGGGCCTGGTCGCCTTCGCCGGCAGCGCGGCGGTGCTGGTGCCGCCGAGCACCGACCGGGACGCCCTGCACGAGGGGATCGGCCGGTTGGCCGAAGGGGTCACCGGCGTCCAGGGCACCGCCATCGGGGAGGCGATCAGCACCTCGCTCGGCGCGGTGAAGAGCCTGGATGCCAAGGCCGCCAAGGACCCGCCGCCGGCCCGGATCATCATCCTCTCCGACGGGGCGAACACCTCGGGGATGGATCCGATGGAGGCCGCCGCCCAGGCGGTGGCGGCCAAGGTGCCCGTGCACGCCATCTCGTTCGGCACCCCGTCCGGCTTCGTCGACCGGGGCGGACGGGCGATCCAGGTGCCGGTCGACGGCCAGACCCTCAAGGCGGTGGCCGAGGAGACCGGCGGCGGCTTCCACGAGGCGACCAGCAGCTCCGAGCTGCGCAACGTCTACGAGGACATCGGCACATCGGTCGGCTACCGGAAGGAACGGCAGGACGTCTCCGCCCGCTTCATCGGCCTGGGACTGGTCTTCGCCCTGGGCGCGGCCGCCGGATCACTGCGGTGGTTCTCCCGGCTGCCCTGAACCGCCCCACCGCAACGGCAGGACGGCACGACACGTGAGGAGCCAGGCATGGCAGTGCAGACCGGACTCGGCGAGCCGCGCGGCCCGTGGTTCGTCTCGCCGGAGCTGGATCCGGACGGGCGCGGGCGGTGGGACGTACCCGGCTCCCCGCGGGGCTCCGGCGGCGGGAGGTGGCGCGGCCGGATGCTGACCGCGCTGGCGGTGGTGGCCCTCTCCACCGTCTCGGGCGCGGCGGCCGGCAGCTGGGTCGCTGGTCACGACGCGCCGGGCCCGGCGGCGGCGTCCGCCGCGCCGGTACCGGCCGAGCTGACCACCGCCGCCGAGAAGACCGTGCCCGGCGTGGTGTCGGTGATGGTCGGCGGCACCTCCGGCGCCTCGGCCACCGGCTCCGGCTTCGCCATCGACCACGAGCAGCACATCGTCACCAACGACCACATCCTGTCCCGGGGCGGCTCCGGCCCGGTCACCGTGGAGACCTCGGACGGCCGCCGGTTCAGCGCGCAGGTGGTGGGCCGGGAACCGAGCAGCGACCTGGCGGTGCTCAAGGTGCCGCCGTCGGCGGGGCTGCCGCCGCTACCGCTGGCCAAGCCGAACTCCACCCGGGTGGGGGAGCCGGTGCTGGCGGTCGGCTCGCCGCTCGGCCTCGCCGGCACCGTGACCGCCGGAATCGTCAGCGCGCTCAACCGGCAGGTACGCATCGGCAGCGGCCGGCACACCGCGGTGCAGACCGACGCCTCCATCAACCCGGGCAACTCCGGTGGGCCGCTGGTCAACGCCCGCGGTGAGGTGGTCGGGGTGAACACGGCGATCGCCACCATCGACGGCAGCGGCTCGATCGGCATCGGCTTCGCCATCCCGATCGACCAGGTCCAGCAGACCGCGGACACCATCATCGGTCGGGGCGGCTGAGCTGCGGAGTTCCACGGCGGGCCGGCCGGGACTAACGAAGTGTCGGATATCCGCCGTGGAGCCATCGGGCCATGGAAATATCACGCTGGGTATGGATACTGGCGTGGGTGGAGCAAGCTGTCATCGCGGCCCTCCTCCTGGTGGGCCTGGTCATCGGCGCCGGCGTCGGCGCGGCGTACGCCCGCGCGAAGCGGGGCTGGAAGGACTACCACACGGCCCGGAACCTCGTCCCCGGTATCCGGCGGAACGCGTGGGTGGCGACCCGCGCGGTGGTCGTCAAGGTCGGCGTGATCGCCCTGCTGCTGTTCGGTGCGGCCGCGTACGCGGCGGCCGGCTCGGACCACGAGCGGGCCGATCCGGCGCCCACTCCGACCCGGACCGCCACCCCGAGCCCGCAGCCCCGGCGCTAGCCTCGGGGAGTGGACGACGGATTGCGGGTGACCGACCGGATCGTGGTTCCCGCGGCCGAGCTGCGGGAGCGGTTCTCCCGCTCGTCCGGCCCCGGCGGGCAGGGGGTCAACACCGCCGACTCCCGGGTCGAGCTCAGCTTCGACCTGGCCGGCTCGCCGAGCGTGCCCGAACCGCTGCGCGCCCGGGCCCTCGACCGGCTCGCCAACCGGCTGGTCGACGGTGTGCTCACCGTCGCCGCCAGCGAGCACCGGGCGCAGTTGGCCAACCGGGAGGCGGCCCGCGAACGGATGGTCGCCCTGCTGCGCGAGGCGGTCGCGCCACCGCCGAAGCCCCGCCGCCCGACCCGGCCCTCCCGGGCCGCCAAGGAACGCCGGCTGGCCGAGAAGAAGCGCCGGTCCCAGCGCAAGCGCGACCGCCGGGTGGACGGCGACTGACCCCGGTCCGGCTCAGCGAAGGCTCACCAGCTGCCCGCCGGCCCGCTGCCGGCCGCGCACCACCTCGAACGAGGTGAAGGCCAGGCACACCGCCGCGAGCAGGCCCAGCGCCAGGAGCGCCGCCAGCGACGTGGTCACCGGCAGCAGGGCCGCGACCACCAGCGCCTGGACCACCCGGGAGGGCCGGAACCGCCCGGTCAGCCGCCGGCCGAACGCGAGGTCGCCGAGCAGGTAGAGGAGCACGCCGCCGAAGAGCGCCACATGGCCCACCAGGTACGGCGGTGGCCCGAACTCGAAGAAGCCCCGGCTGCCCAGGGCCGAGATGGTCTTGCGCAGACCGAGCGAGACCAGCACGATCCCGGCCACCATCGGCAGGTGCAGCCAGGTGTACGCGTCGCGGGCCAGCCGGGTACGCTGCCCGCCCCGCGCCGCCGCCAGGGCCCGTTCCCCCTCCGCGCTGCGCCAGCCGAAGTAGACCCACCACAGGCTGGCCAGCAGGGCGGTGCCCAGGAACGCCGCCACGATGATCCGGGCCGAGATGGGCGTGTAGACCACCGCGGAACCCATCGAGATCACCGCCTCGCCGAGCCCGATGATGATGATCAGGGAGTGCCGGTCGGTCCAGTGTTCGGCCGAGCCGATCCGCAGGTGGCGCAGGCCGATCCGGGCGTTCCCGCCGAAGTCGACCGCGATGGCCGCCAGCCAGAGCGCGACCTGCACCGGGGTGATCCGGTGGAGGTCGGTTACCGGCCGGGGCACCAGCGCGGCGGCCAGCAGCAGGGCGAGCGCGATCAGCGTCGGCAGGGCGGTGGCCACCGGCGGCGTCCGCCAGCCCGGGTCCTGCCACGCCACCAGCCCGAACGAGGCCAGGTGGAGCAGGCGGATGGCCGCGTAGCAGGCCACGAAGACCAGCGGCCCGGGCAGACCGCCGAACGCGTCGGCGAACGCCTGCGGGCTGGCCAGGGCGATCAGTGCGGTCAGCGTCACCACCAGGACCATGACCAGGCGCACCGCGGGACTCTCCGCGCGCACCACGGCGGCCAGCCAGGCGTACCCGCACCAGGCCAGCCAGAGGATGGTGAGCACGAAGAGCCCCCGGGCCAGGCCGGCCCAGGTGGGGTCGTCGGACATCAACGCCGCCACCTGCAGGAACGCGTAGACGAAGACCAGATCGAAGAAGAGTTCCTTCGGGGTGACCCCGGCGTGCTCGTGGGCCGGGGCGATCTGCGCGTGCAGTCGCCGGTGCCGCATCCGGAAGACGGTCACGTCGGCCAGCGCCATCGCGCCCACCAGCGCGGTGAGCAGGGCCAGCTGGATCAGCACCGGCAGGTGCGGGGCGAGCGGGGCGAGCAGCGCCACCAGCAGCAGACCCAGGACCGGCGAGCGACCGAGGAGGCGCAGCGTACGGAGCTCGAAGAGGATCAGCCCCAGCAGGTAGAGCGCCACCCCGCCGTAGAGCACCAGCGGTTCGAGGCCCGGCGTGGTGGTCTCGCTGCCGGGGTGCACGCGCAGATCCCCGAGCAGCTTCTTGAGCCCGAGCGCCAGCAGGATCAGACCGGCCATCATCGGCAGGTGCAGCAGGCTGTACGCGTCCCGGCCGAGCCGGTTACGGCGCTCCCCGGAAACCCGCTCCAGAGCCTGCTCTCCCGCGAACCGGGCCACGTCGAAGTAGGTCCACCAGAGCCCGCCGGCCAGCGCGACCCCGAGCAGCGTCCCGATCAGCACCTCCGGGGTCAGTGGCTGCGCGACCGCGACGCCCTGGCTGAGCCCCACCGAGATGATCGCCTCGCCGAATCCGATCAGGATGATCAGGCTGTGCCGCTCCGCCCAGTACCGGCTCGAGCCGATCCGCCAGAGATCCGACCCGATCAGCAGCGCCGCGCCGTACTCGACGACAACCGTGCCGGCGACCAGCGCGAAGCGGATCCACTCCCGGGCCAGCGGGTCCTCGATCCAGCCGGGCACCAGCGCGGCGGCCAGCAGGAGCAGCGCGGCGGCCAGCACCGGTGGCCAGGCCTGGCGGAGCAGCCGCCGGCTCTGTCCGCTGGTCGCGCTGAGGGTGCCGACCGCGAGGATGGTGGTCCGGACAGCCAGGTAGCTGAGCGCGAACACGACCGGCCCGGGCAGCCCGCCGGGGCGGTCGAGGAACGCCTCCCGCACCGTCAGGGCCATCACGAACAGTGCCGCGCCGAGTCCGAACGTCACCACCGGCATGACGCCCCGGTCCAGCCGGACCGCGTTGCCGAGCCAGGCGAACGACGCCCAGCACCACCAGAGCAGCACCAGCAGCAGCAGACCACGCGGCAACCCCGCGGCGTTGAGCTGCTCGGCGGTCACCCCGGTCACGTTGAGAAAGGCGAAGACGAAGATCAGGTCGAGGAAGAGCTCCAGCCGGCTGACGACGCCCTCGGTGCCGGCCACCTGGATTCGACCGACGCCGCCCACCACCTCACTCTGCCAACGCCATACCGGGACTCACCGGTAATCGGGCACAAACCGGCCGACCGGTGAAAATGGTTTGAGGCAGCGCGGCCCCACGGCTCACAATCCGCCGCGTGCCGACCGACTTCTCGATCAAGCCCACCCTCACCGGCGTGCGGGTGGTGCTGCGTCCGCTCACCGCCGACGACGCGACCGTCTTCCAGGCCATCCTGGCCGACCCCGAGGTGGTGCGGCTGACCGGCAGCGCGCCGGGGGAGCGGTACTACCTGGACCGGCTCCGCGACTGGTACGGCAGCCGCAGCGCGCAGACCGACCGGCTGGACCTGGCCGTGGTGGATCGGTCGACCGGCGAGTGCGTCGGCGAGGTGGTGCTCAACGAGTGGGACGCCGACCACGAGACCTGCAACTTCCGGACCCTGATCGGACCGGCCGGGCGGGGACGGGGATTGGGCACCGAAGCGGTCCGGCTCATCGTCGGCTACGGCTTCGAGCAGCTCGGCCTGCACCGCATCGCCCTGGAGGTGTTCGCGTTCAACCCGCGGGCCCGCCGGGTATACGAGAAGGTCGGTTTCGTCGCCGAGGGCACGCTGCGCGAGGTGCTGCGGGACGGCGACGACCGGGTGGACGCCACCGTCATGTCGATCCTCGCCCCGGAGTGGGCGCGACACCGGGGACACCCGGCGGGCTGATTCCGTAGCGCGGGACCGGGTTGAGCGGGCGGCGTCGAACCGCTCCAATGCGTACGGGAGCACCGGGCCGTCACCGACCACCACGTCACGTGACAGGAGTCCCGTCGCCATGCTCCGCAAGCCCCTGCACATCGGCGGGTGGACCGTGCGGTTCACGCTGCCCGACGGCCAGCGGATCACCCAGGCGTGGGGAGCCGAGCTGACGCAGAGCGGCACCACGGTGACCGCCCGGAACGCCGGCTGGAACGGCGCCCTGGCCCCACGGCTCGGCGTGCCGCGTGTCACGGGCGCCCGGAAGCCACGCTTCGACGCCACCCGAGTCGATCATGTCGCCGGGCCTGGTCGGCGGGTCGGGGACCGGCCGGGTCAGGCGGCGTCCGGCGCGGAGCGGTCCAGCGCGGCGAGCAGCCGGGCCCGCAGCACCGCGGCCCGCTCGGCGAAACCGCGCTGGGCGGTCACGTACTCGGCCCGGCCCTCCGGGGTCTCCACCCGCACCGGCGGGTAGCCCAGGTCGGCCAGGTCGTACGGGCTGGCCCGCATGTCCAGGGCGCGGATCTCCCGGGCCAGCGCGAAACACTCGGCGACGAGTTCCGACGGCACCAGCGGGGAGAGCTTGTACGCCCACTTGTAGAGATCCATGTTGGCGTGCAGGCAGCCCGGCTGCTCCAGCGCGTGCTGGCTCTCCCGGGTCGGGGTGAGCAGGTTCAGCGGCCGGGCCGGCGCGGTGAAGAACCGGAACGCGTCGAAGTGGCTGCACCGCACGCCCCGCTCCTCGACGACCGCGGCGGTGGCCGCCGGGCTGAGTCGCAGCGGCCAGGCGTTGTGGCGCACCTCGTCCTGGGTCTGCCGGTAGACCATCGCCCACTCGTGCATGCCGAGGCAGCCGAAGTGGGCCGGGCGGCCGGCGGTCGCCGCGAGCAGCGTACGGATCCAGCGGACCGAATCGGCGCGCCGGGCGCGTACCCGCTCGGTGTCGAGGGTGAGCCCGGCGGCGGTGGCGGTGTAGTCCGGGCCTAAGCCGGCTCGGTCCGCGTCGCGCAGCACCACTCCCGCGCCCGGGTGCCAGCGGCGCAGCTGGGCGGGGCGGTACGAGTAGTAGGTGAAGAGGAAATCCTCCACCGGATGCTTCACCCCGGACCGGCGGCGGGCCAGGTGCGGGGCCAGCCAGGCGTCCACCCGCTCCTCGTGTGCCCGTCGCCGGGCCTGCCAGTCGGCCGCGTCGAGGGCGGCGTCGGGGGCGAGGGCGGCGGTCACGGACCCCAGGGTACGACCGCCGCCCCGGCCCCGGTCAGGGCACGTCCACCCGGACCCCGGCCGAGAAGACCCCGCTGCGCAGCTCCAACTGCTTCGGCGGATCGCTGCCGTGCACGGTGAAGACCAGGGGCAGGAGCACCCGGCTGCCCGCGGCGACGGGCTTGGCGAAGACGTCCTGGCCCAGGTTGGCCACCCGGGTGGCGTCCTCGTCGGCCGACACCCAGTTGCCGCCCGGCAGGTAGGCCCGCTGCAACTGGCCGTGCCAGGTCTGCTCGTCCGGGGTGAGGTTGCGCACCCCGACGGTGGCCAGGCACTGCCGGTCACCCGGCTTCGGCACCGGCAGGCTCGCGATGCCGCAGGTCACCCGGTAGACGGTGAACTCGAACGCGGTCTCGCGCAGCGGGACCCCGAGCGTCCCCGAGACGCTCTTGCCCATCCACGCGCCGCTGGTCGGCTGCTTGGCGGTGTCGATCGCGGCGACCCGCTTGGTGGCGGTCCACCCGGCGGCGCCGACGACGGCCGCCAGCACGACCACCGCCACCCCGACCATCGCCCAGACCGGCGGGTTGCGGCGCCGGCCGGCCACCGCCGGCATGGCCGCGCGCGGATAGAGCGCGCCCCGGCCCACCGGGCCGGCCGCGCCGCCGGCGAGGGTCGGGCCGCCGGTCGGACCGCCCGGAGCGAGGCGGCCCCGCTGCCGGCGGCGGCGCCACCACCACCCGAGGCTGCCGCCGACGATCACCAGGGCCGCGACCAGGGCGGCCAGCAGCACCGGCGGGCGCCGCCAGGTGGGCGCCGCCGCCACCTTCGTCGCCGGGACCGCGGCCGGTCCCGTCCAGGTCGCCGTGGCGCAGTCGTACGCCCGGGTGCCGTCGGTGCCGTACACGCAGGTGGGCGCGGTCACCGAACCACCGCCGGTGGTCGTGGTCAGTGCGGTGTGCAGCGTCGTGGTGCTCTGCGCCGGCAGCCGCAGCCGCCAGGTCACCTCGTTGGTCCCGCTCGCCCCGATCGGGGTGCTGGCGTGGCCTCCGCCGGTCACCGTGGTCGCCCGGGACCCGGTGGGCAGTCCCTGCCGTACGGTCGTCTCGACCATGCTGTTCCCGGCGTTGCGCACCGCGATCCGGTAGCCGGGCGTCGGGGTGTTCGCCGCGGTGACCGCGACGGTGACCGGCGGCGTCGACATCTGGATCGGGGGCGCCTTCGTCGGCGCGACCGCCGGCGGGGCCGCCGGCACGCCGGTCGGGATCGGGGTGGCGCGCAGCGCCGG
>NZ_JBSGJR010000265.1:0-8973 GCF_053605645.1 Micromonospora sp. NPDC003776 | reverse complement strand
ACCGGCGGTTGCGCGCGCACGACGACCCGTGGGCCGGTCTGCTCGGCCACCCGCCGGCGGCGGGCGACCCCGCCACCGTCGACGCGACCGTCGCCACCCACCTCGGCGCGCGGGTACCGGTGCTGCTCGTGCACGGCCGGGAGGACCCGGCGGTGCCCGCCGGCCAGATGCTCGACCTGGCGCACCGGCTGCTCGCCGCGGGCCACCCGGCGCACGCCTGGCTCACCCACGGCGGTCACGCCCTCGACCTGGCCCGCCCGGACATCCGGGCGGTCACCGCCGCGTTCCTGGACACCGTCCTGCCGCCGGGCTGAGCCGACTACGGTCAGGGGCATGCCCGACCTCGCCGCGATCGTCATCCACTGCCGCGACCCGTACCTGCTCGCCCCGTTCTGGAGCGCGGTGACCGGGCTGCCGGTGGTCGACGAGGACCGGGCGAAGCTGGCCGGGCGCTCCCTGGCCCCGACCGAGGCCGTGCTGCTGCGCGATCCGTCCGGGCACCGGCCGGACATCTGGATCAGCCCCGCCGACGGCCTGCCCGCCCCCGGCCGGATCCACCTCGACCTGGTCGGCGACGCCGAGGAGCGGGCCGCGGTGCTGGAGGCGGGCGCGACCGTGGTCCGTGAGCTGCCCCGGTGGACCGTGCTGGCGGACCCGGAGGGGAACGAGTTCTGCCTGCTCCCCCGCACCGAGGCGCACGCCGACCCGCTGCTCGCCGGGCACTGAGGTGCGGGCGGCGCCACCGACCCGTGGTCGACGGCGCCGCCGGCACGCCGCCTCAGCCGGCGGCCAGCTTGTTCAGGTCCAGCCGACCCCGGGCGAAGGCGTCCACCCGACCCCACCGGCCCGGAATGTCCAGCACCTCGATCCGGCCCATGCCCACCGGCAGCCGCGGGTCGACCGCCAGGTGCCCCTCGTGCGGCTCCAGCCCGAGCATGGTGCGGATCAGCAGCAGCGGGGTCCCGGTGGACCAGGCCTGCGGGCTGCACGCCGTCGGATACTCGACCGGGAACTTGGTCAGCTCCCGCTGGTAGCCGCCGAACGCCTCCGGCAGCCGGCCGTCGAAGTAGGTCGCCGCGTCCAGGATGCCGTTGGCGATGGTGGCGGCCTCCTCGGCGAAGCCGTAGCGGCGCAGGCCCCAGGCGATGAAGGAGTTGTCGAACGGCCAGATCGTGCCGTTGTGGTAGCCGATCGGGTTGTAGCGGACCTCGCCCTCGGCCAGGGTGCGCACCCCCCAGCCGGACCAGAGCCGGGGCCCGACCAGGTGCCCGGCGATCTTCGCCGCCCGGTCGTCGTCGACGATGCCGCTCCACAGCAGGTGCCCGACGTTGGACGTGAGCACGTCGCACCGCCGGCCGTTCGGGTCCAGGGCGAGGGCGTAGAACTCGCCGTCCGCCACCCACCAGTCCCGGTTGAACCGCTCCTTCAGCGCCGCGGCCTCCCGCTCCAGCTGGTCGGCGTACGCCGGGTCGTCCCAGAACTCCCGGGCGAGCCGGGCGGCCCGCATCTTCGCGTCGTACGCGTATCCCTGCACCTCGCAGGTGGCCCGGGGAAACGGTGGCAGCGTGCCGTCGGAGTACGAGATGGAGTCCCAGGAGTCCTTCCAGCACTGGTTCTCCAGGCCGGTGTCGGTGTTGCGGCGCTCGTACCAGATGTAGCCGTTGCCCACCAGGTCGGCGTAGTCGTCGATCCAGTGCAGTGCCGCCCGGCACTCCCGTTCCAACTCCTTGACCAGCGCGACGTCCCCGGTCCACTTCTCGTACTCGTCGAGCAGCACCACGAAGAGGGGCGTGGCGTCCACCGAGCCGTAGTACGGCGAGTGCGGCTGCTCCTCGAAGGCGGCCGTCTCCCCGTACCGCATCTCGTGCAGGATGCGGCCCGGGTCCTCGTCGCGGAAGTCGTCGAACCGGGTGCCCTGCAAGGCGCCGAGGATGCGCAGCGTGGTCTTGGACATGTCGGGTGCGAACGGCAGCACCTGGAGGCAGGTGAAGATGCTGTCCCGGCCGAACATGGTCATGAACCAGGGCAGGCCGGCGGCGGGCAGCGTCTGCCCGCCGAGGGAGAGTGGCGAGAACCGCAGCGCGGCCAGGTCCACCAGGCTGCGCCGGTACGTCGAGGACACCTGGCCGTGCTCGCTGTTCACCTTCGGCGCCTTGGCCATCCACTCCTCCAGGTCGTGCTGGAGGGCCAGCCGCTCGGTCCCGTGCGCGCGCAGCCCCATCCGCAGGTCGCGTCCGCCCGGGCCGACCGCGAAGGTCTGCACGTCGATGGCGGTGTCCCACTGCTCGTTGGGCTCCAGGTGGATGGTGTAGGCGAAACCCTCGCGGTCGTACCGGGCCGGCTGGGAGGAGGTGATCACGGTCTCCCGCCGGAAGTTGCCCCGCCGGTAACCGAGCCGCAGCCGGTCCGCCTCGGCCTCGCTGTAGGTCTCCCCCTTCTTGTTCAGGATCTCGTCCTTGACCTGGAAGAGGTCGGCGAAGTCGGAGGCCGCGGTCATCCGCACCTCCAGGTCCACCGGCTTCTCGTCGTGGTTGAGGATGGTCAGCGTCTCCCGGAAGCTGCCGCCCACCGCCCGCTCCCGGATGATCGACAACTTGGCGTCGACGTAGTGCGTGGCCATGCCGGGGACCAGGAAGAACCGCGCCTCGTAGTACTGGAGGTCGTCGTAGGAGAGGGCGTTGAGCCGCTCGCCG
This sequence comes from Micromonospora sp. NPDC003776, assembly GCF_053605645.1. Taxonomy (NCBI): domain Bacteria; kingdom Bacillati; phylum Actinomycetota; class Actinomycetes; order Micromonosporales; family Micromonosporaceae; genus Micromonospora; species Micromonospora sp. NPDC003776. The sequence goes on along the minus strand of NZ_JBSGJR010000265.1, from coordinate 6,280 downwards.
TTGACGGTCAGCACCCAGCGCGACAGGAACCGGGTGTCGATGGAGAAGAGGCCGGTCGGCTCGGACGGGGTGGCCTCGATGTCCCCGGTGTCCTCGGAGACCACGAAGGTGTTGCCGTCGAGGATCCGGACGGTGTTGGTGTCGGCCATCAGAATCCCTCCCTCCCGAACGCGTGATGCGGCCCCCGGGAGTCCGGTGGGCCGGGGAAGAGCCGCTCGACCTGGAGCACCAGCCGCAGGTCGCCCGCCACGGTCATGTCGCCCCGCAGCAGGGCCGAGATTGCGTTCTCCTGCCCGGTGACCAGCTCACCGAAGAGCCGGGGGGCGGTCCCCACCACCGTGTCGGCCTCCCGGTCCTCCTGCCGGACCTCGAGCTTGCCCCGGTCGATCTGCAGCAGCCAGTGCGTCGTCTGGGCCCCTTCGTGCAGGTCGAAACGCAGGGTCCCGGCGGTCTTCGCCAGCAGGGGCTCGAACCCCCGCCGGTCGAGGTCCTCGAAGAACCTCGTGGTCGCGTCCACCATCGGTTCCACTCCTCCCGCGATGCGCGGCGTACGGCGTGCGGCGTCCGAGGAGGGGTCCCCGCCGGGTACCCGGTCAACCTCGCCCGGTTCGGGTGAGCCGGGCGGTGCGGGCCGCCGCGGGCACGCGAACACCGGCCCCCGAACCGGAGGCCGGCGTCACCGCGACAGGCAGGTCAGTTGTTGGGTTCGTCCGCGCTGATGTCGGCGAGCACCGACTGGGGTTCCCGCTCGACGGCGAGGTCGCCCATGGAGACCAGCCCCACCAGCCGGCCGTCGTCGATCACGGGCAGTCGGCGGACGGCGTACGTCCGCATCAGGTCGGCGGCGGCGACCGCGTCGTCGTACTGGCTCACCGTCACCACGTCCTTGCTGGTGATCTGGTTGAGCCGGGTGGTGTTCGGGTCCATGTTCTCGGCGACGCCGCGGACCGTGATGTCCCGGTCCGTGACGATGCCGACAACGTTGTCGCCGTCGGTCACCACCACGTCGCCGATGGCGCTGTCGCGCATCTCCTGCGCCGCGGCGGTGAGGGTGTCGTTGCCGTCCATCGTCACCAACCGGGTCGTCATGAACTCTCCGACCGTCGTCATGGGGCTCCCCTCTCGGTGTCGGCACCGCCGTCTACCCGCCGCCCCGCCCGGGTAACCGGGCCGGACCGGCCGGTGACGGGGCGGCCGTCAGCCGCGCGGTGGCACCCCGTAGACCCGTTCGACGTGCAGCCGGAGCACCAGGCGACGCTCGGCGACCATGGCCCGGCGGAAGTCGTCCCAGTCCGGGTGTTCGCCCTGCACCGCCCGGTAGAGCCCGACGAGTTCCTCGACGGTCGGATCGTCCGGCCGCTCGGCCACCGGGGTCAGCTCGGCCCGGGCCTCCGCGACCGCGTACGCCCAGCCGTCCTCGCTGCTGACCTGGAAGCTGGCCCGCGGATCACGACGCAGGTTGGCGGTCTTGGCCCGCCCGTCGGTGACCGAGACGCGGATCAGACCCGACCCGCGGTCGAAGGAGTGGACCACATTGGACAGCTGGGGCCGGCCGTCCCGCTTGATGGTGGCGAGGATCCCGAGCCGGCGGCTCGCGATGAGATCGGTCAGGGCCTGCTGCATCTGCTCGTCCGCCATGGCGGCCTCCCGGGTCGAGACGTCGTGTCCGCCACCCATCCCACCGCACCCGACCCCCCGCCGCGCGCCATCCGCCACCCCGGGCCACGCCGATCTTGCACTTCCGGTGCCGACACAAGGCGCAAAGGCCGCGGAAGGCGGGCCGAAAGTGCAAGATCGACGCGGCGAGGCGGGTGGGCGGGCGGGCGGGCGGGGTCAGCGGGGTTCGGCGGCGACCAGTTCGGCCAGCTGCACGGCGTTCAGTGCGGCGCCCTTACGGAGGTTGTCGTTGGCGCAGAACAGGGCCAGGCCGTGCGCGACGGTCTCGTCGGCGCGGATCCGCCCGACGTACGTCGGGTCCTGGCCGGCCGCCTGAAGCGGGGTCGGCACGTCCGACAGGGCGACGCCGGGCGCGCCGTCCAGCAGCCCGTACGCCCGGGCCGGGCTGATCGGCCGGGCGAAGCGGGCGTTGATCTGGAGCGAGTGCCCGGTGAAGACGGGCACCCGCACGCAGGTACCGGAGACCTTCAGCCCGGGGATCTCCAGGATCTTCCGGCTCTCGTTGCGCAGCTTCTGCTCCTCGTCGGTCTCGAAGGAGCCGTCGTCGACGATCGAGCCGGCGAGCGGGAGCACGTTGAACGCGATCGGGCGGGCGAACGAGCGGGGGGCCGGGAACTCCACGGCGGACCCGTCGAAGGTGAGCCCGCTGGCGTGCTCCGCCACCTTGCGCACCTGCTCGTCCAGCTCGGCCACGCCGGCCAGCCCAGCGCCGGAGACCGCCTGGTACGTCGAGACCACCAGGCTGACCAGCTCGGCCTCCTGGTGGAGCGGGCGCAGCACCGGCATGGCGGCCATGGTGGTGCAGTTGGGGTTGGCCACGATGCCCTTCGGCCGGTCCGCGATGGCGTGCGGGTTGACCTCGGCGACCACCAGCGGCACCTGCGGGTCCATCCGGAACGCGGAGGAGTTGTCGATGACCACCGCGCCCGCCTCGGCGACCCGGGGGGCCAACTCCTTGGCGGTGCCCTTACCGGCCGAGAAGAGCACGACGTCCAGGCCCCGGTAGTCGGCGGTGGCCGCGTCCTCCACGGTGATCTCGCCGTCCCGCCAGGGCAGCGTGCGCCCGGCCGACCGGGCCGAGGCGAACAACCGCACCTGCTCCGCCGGGAAGTCGCGCTCCGCCAGCACCCGCCGCATCACGCCACCGACCTGGCCGGTGGCCCCCACAATGCCGATCCTCATGCCCGCGAGGCTACCCAGCCCGACGGGGAGAGCGGGAAACCTTTCCCACCGCCCGGGCCGACCGGCGTCGGTCCGGCCCTCCACCGAGACGGCCGTTCACCTGCAACGACCGCACGGAAGGATGGGCCATCGGCGGAGAAACATCGGCCGTGGACCGACCCGACCGCAGCACCTGCGTCCGTGGCCGGGCAGCGCCGCCCTCCCCGACGCGACCGGAATCACACTTCCCACCGCCGCACCCCGCGCCCAACCGCGCCCCCGTCCGGCCTCCGGCGCCCGGCGCCCGCCCGTCCGGCGACCCGCGACCCGCACCCCGTCCGGCGCCCCGCGACCCGCCCCGCGCCCCGCGCCCCGCGCCCCGCGCCCCGCGCCCCGCGCCCCGCGCCCCGCGCCCAGAGATCTTGGTACCAAATGGCCCCCTATAGGGGCCGATTACTTCCAAGATCTCCACCGATCCCGCGCTATGGATGCGCCATCCCACAAGGCAGGACGAGACGGGGCAAGGGAAGCGCGAGACGGGGCAAGGGAAAGCGCGAGACGGGGCAAGGGAGCGCGAGGCGGGGAGGCGGAAGGGGAAGGCGGAACGGAGGGAAGGCAAGGAGGCGGAGGTGGCGGCGTGGTCACCGCCACCTCGCCAGCGCCGAGCCTTCGTCAGGGGGTGTGGTCGACGACCTCGCCGAGGCCGGCGGCGACCAGTTCGTCCCGGATGACCGCCGAGTCGCCCTCCACGACCAGGGTGAGCGACTCGGGGTGCAGGTGCGTGGTGGCCGCCGCGGAGACCTCCTCGACCGTCGCCGCGAGCAGCGACTCGCGCAGCCGGGCGTGGTAGTCGTCCGGCAGGTCGTGCACCACCAGCGTGGTCAGCGCCGAGGCGATCGCGCGCGGGCTCTGCAGCTCGACGGAGAGCTGGCCGGCCCGCCACGAACGCGCCACCTCCAGTTCCTCCTCGGTCACCCCGGTCAACTGAGTACGCGACACCTCGCCGACCGACTCGACCAGGGCCGGCGCGGTCACCGCCGTCTGCACCCCCGAGCTGATCGCGAACCGCCCGAACCGGCGGGACGAGGCGAAGTCGCCCCGGATGCCGTACGTGTAGCCGTGCACCTCGCGGATCAGGTGGTTGAGCCGGGAGGTGAACGCCCCGCCGAGCACCGTCCCGGCGAGCGTCATCGGCACGTGGTCCGGGTGGGCCCGGTGCGGGGCGGGATGCCCGAGGCGGAGCGTGGACTGCACCGAGCCGGGCCGGTCGACGAGGATGACCTTCCGCCGGCCGGAGACCGGCACCTCGATCGGGCCCCCCTTCTCCACCGGCCCGCCGCCGGTGCCGGCGAAGGCCGCCGCGCCGAGCGCGTCCAGGTCGAGCCGGTCCAGGTCGCCGACGACGATCAGCGTCCCGGGACGGATGAACCACTCGGAGTGGAAGACGGTCACGTCGTCCACGTCCAGCGCGGCGACGCTCTCCGGGTCGCCGTACATCGGCCGGCCCCAGCGGTTGTCCGCGCCGAACAGGTCGGCGCGCAGCACTGCGTCCGCCCGCGGGCCGGGGTTGGCCCAGTCCATCCGCAGCGCGGTCGCCTCGTCGTCCCGGACCCGCAGCACGTCCGCCGGGTCGAGCCGGGGCGTCCGGACCGCCTCGGCGAGCAGCTCCACCGCGGCGCTCAGCCGGTCCACCGGGACCTGGACGCTGACCTGGAACGAGTCCCAGTCCAGCCCGGTCACCAGCTCGGTCCCGAGCGCCTCGATGGCCAGCGCGAACGCCGTGCTGTCCCGCTGCGCAGTGCCCTCCTCCAGGGCCTTGGCGAGCACCCCGCCCAGCCCCTCCTTGCCGACCGGCTCGCGGCCCGCGCCGGCGTCGAGGAGCAGCAGCGCGACGGCCAGGTTCTGCCCGGGCAGGTGCGCGGCGACGACCCGGCCGCCCGCGACGGTCCGGCGGACCACCTGCGGGAACCGGTACGGGCGGGCGGCGCCCGGGCCCGGCCGGGTGGCGATCAGCGTCATGGCTTCTCCTCGGGCTGGTAGGTCAGGGTCACCCGGTCGGCCGCGCCGAGCAGCTCGGCGGCCTGTGCGGCGATCTGCTCGGCGGTGACCGCGAGCCAGGCCGGCAGGCGCTCACCGATCTTCGCCGGGTCACCGAACTGGGTGGCGTACCGGCCGAGCACGTCGGCCCGGCCGTCCACCGTGGACATGTGCCGCCACCACTGGGTGCTCAGCAGCGCCTTGGCCCGGTCCAGCTCGGCGGCGGTCACCGGCACGGTGGCCAGCTCGTCGATGACGTCGGTCAGTCCGGCGCGCAGCCACTCGGCGTCCACCCCGGGGCGGGCGGTGGCGGTGGCGATCAGCGGGGCGGGCGCGTACGCCAGGTCGACCCCGTACGCCCCGACCAGGTCCGGCTGGGCGATCCGTTCCCCGTCGGCGAGCCGCTGGTAGAGCCGGCTGCCTCGACCCGTACCCAGGACGGTGGCGAGCACGGTGGTCACGTCGTACCCCGGGGTGCCGTAGGGGTGGGTGCGGTGCGCGACGTACACCCGGGGCGCGGGCACGTCGGCGGTGACCGTCTCGACGGCCGGCCGGCCGGTCGCCGGCACGGTCCGCCCGTCCGGCGCGGCGGGGATCTCCGCGCGCGCCGGGATGGCTCCGAAGTACTTGGCGGCCAGCGCGAACACCTCGGCGGCCGGGGCGTCGCCGACCACCGTGAGCACCGCGTTGTTCGGCGCGTAGTAGGTGGTGTGGAACGCCTGGAAGGTGGCCAGGTCGGCGGCGTTCAGGTCGGCCATCGACCCGATCGTCGCGTGGTGGTAGGGGTGGCCCGGCGGGTAGAGCAGCGGGAGCAGCCGCAGCCAGGCGTCGCCGTACGGGACGTTCTCGTAGCGCTGGCGCCGCTCGTTCTTCACCACGTCCCGCTGGTTGTCCAGCGTCTCCTGGGTGAGCGCCGGCACCAGGCCGCCCATCCGGTCGGCCTCCAGCCACAGCGCCAGCTCCAGGTGCTCGGCCGGAACCGTCTCGAAGTAGTTGGTCCGGTCGGGATTCGTGGTGGCGTTGAGCGACCCGCCGGAGCCCTGGATGAGCTTCATGTGCTCGGTCTTCGCCACGTTCACCGAGCCCTCGAACATCAGGTGCTCGAAGAGGTGGGCGAAGCCGGTCTGACCCGCGGGTTCGTGCCGGGAACCCACGTCATACCAGAGGCTGACGGCGACCGCGGGGGCGGTGCGGTCCTCGCTCACCACCACGCGCAGGCCGTTGTCCAGTCGGGTCGTCTCGATCGGCCAGGGGTAACCGCTGTCGGGCATGACCCGACGCTATCCGATCTCGCGGGCGGAAAGGGGATGCGCGGGGAGCATCGTCGGCGCGCGCCGGGGTACTCGCCGGACATGCCGTCCCCCGACCCGTCCGTCACCCGGCGCCTCCGGCTCGCGGCGCGCCG
>NZ_JBSGJR010000264.1:0-8989 GCF_053605645.1 Micromonospora sp. NPDC003776 | reverse complement strand
GTCGACGTACTTCTCGAACGGCGCCCGCTCCGACGCCTCCGGTAAGGCGTTCGTCGCCTCCTGCATCGACCCCGGAACTGGCCGCGCTCGCCGCCGAGCTGGGGCCGCCCGCCGGGTACGCGGACCGGGCCGTCCTGCCCGAGCTGGCGGCCGCCGCCCGCGAGCGGCTCGCCGCCGACGGCGTACCGGCCGACGAGATCACCGTGACCGGCGGCGCGCTGGACGGCATCGAGCGGCTGCTCGCCGCCCACCTGCGTCCCGGTGACGCGGTCGCCGTCGAGGACCCCGGCTGGGCCAACCTGTTCGACCTGGTCGCCGCGCTCGGGCTGCGGGTGGTCGGGGTGCCGGTCGACGGCGAGGGCCCCACCGAGCCGGGCGTCCGGGCCGCCCTCGCCGCCGGGGCGCGCGCCCTGGTGGTGACCAGCCGGGCCCAGAACCCGACCGGCGCCGCGGTCTCCGCCGGCCGCGCCGACGCCCTGCGTACGCTGCTCGCCGGCCGCGCCGACCTGCTGCTGATCGAGGACGACCACGCCGCCGAGCTGGCCCGCGTACCCCTGCACCCGCTCGCCGGGGCGACCCCGACGTGGGCCTTCGTCCGGTCGGTGAGCAAGCCCTACGGCCCGGACCTGCGCCTGGCCGTGCTGGCCGGCGACGAGGCCACGGTGGCCCGGGTGGCCGGCCGCGCCCGGGTCGGCGCCGGCTGGGTCTCCACCGTGCTGCAACGACTGGTCCTGGCGCTCTGGCGCGACCCGGCGACCGCCGACCTGGTGCACCGCGCGGGGGAGAGCTACGAGCGCCGCCGCGGCGGGCTGGTGGCCGCGCTCGCGGCGCAGGGGGTGACCGCCCAGGGCCGTACCGGGATCAACGTCTGGGTGCCGGTGCCCGACGAGACGGTGGCCGTCACCGCCCTGCGCGACGCCGGCTGGTCGGTCGCCCCCGGCGCGCCGCACCGGATCGCCGCCGCCCCCGGGGTACGGATCACCGTCAGTTCCCTCGACGAGGCCGACCTGGACCCGCTCGCCACGGCCGTGGCCCGCGCGCTCCGCCCGGCCCCCGCCGGCTTCACCGCCTGAGCCGGACCGTCGGCATGTCCCGGCGACCGACGGGTAAGCCCGGCCGGGAGGTGGACCGGGTGGCTTCGAACGGATCACGCAGAGGGGTCTGGATCGGCGTGGGGATCGTGGTGATCATCTTGATCATCATCGCCATCGTGTTGGCCTCGCGCCACGGCGGCGGCGGTGGTGGCGGCGGGTACTGACCCTCGGGTCGGGCGTGGCTGACGAAACCGGTATATAAAGTCGGCATGGCCGAGACCGAGAGCGCGCCCGGAGCCCAGGAGTTCATCCCACCGCAGGCGGACACCATCGAGCAGCTACGCGCCGCCGCGACCGACTGTCGGGGCTGCGAGCTCTACCGCGACGCCACGCAGACCGTCTTCGGCCGGGGCGACGAGAGCGCCCAGGTGGTCTTCGTCGGGGAGCAGCCCGGCGACATGGAGGACAAGCAGGGCCTGCCCTTCGTCGGGCCGGCCGGCCGGGTGCTGCGCCGCGCGGTGGACGACGCCGGAATCGACGCGGGCCGGGTGTACATCACCAACGCCGTGAAGCATTTTCGTCATGAACTGCGTGGCAAGCGGCGGATCCACCAGACCCCGGACCGGGTGCACATCACCGCGTGCCGGCCCTGGCTGGTCGCCGAGTTCGCCCGGCTCCGGCCGGAGATCGTGGTGGTGCTCGGCGCCACCGCCGCCAAGGCGCTGCTCGGCCCGGCGTTCCGGGTGACGAAGCAGCGCGGCGAGCTGATGCCCTGGCCGGCCGCCGCCCAGCACCCGGAGGACTTCGCCCGGGTGCCGGTGGACCGGGACGGGAAGGTGGCGGACGCGCCCGAGGCCCGGCTGCTGGCCACCATCCACCCGTCGGCGGTGCTGCGCGCCGACAACCAGGACGTCGCGTACGACGGGCTGGTCAAGGACCTGAAGGTGGCCGCCCGCGCGCTGGCCCGCTGACCGTCGCTCAGTCGCGTCCCTGCCAGGTGCAGAGGCAGACCCGGTTGCCGTCCGGGTCGGCGAGCACCCAGAAGTGTGGTGCCGCCGCGTCGCTGACCAGCGTCCCGCCGGCGGCGACGGCGGCGTCGATCCGGGGCCGCACCTCGGCCGGGTCCACCCACACGTCCGGGTGCCAGCGCTGCCGGGGCTCCTCCCGGCCCGACTCCTGGAACCACACCGTGGGCAGTGTGCCGGCCGGGTCGCGCAACTCGTCCCCGAAGCCTGGCCCGGCGAGGTGCTCGGTGGCGAGCACCGCCCGCCAGAACGGCAGCACGGCGGCGAAGTCCGGGCTGTCCAGGGCGAGTTCGAGCCGGGAGAGGCCGGCGTGCGCCAGGCTCAGCCCGGCCTCGGCGACGATCGCCGAGACGGCGCGGGCCAGCCGGATGTCCCGCCGGGTGACCCCGCGCGCGTCGTGCGACCAGAGCCGGACGTCGACGTGCGGGTAGCGCAGGTCGAGGTCCGGATGGTGGTCCATCCGCTCGGCCGCCGCACCGATCGCGTCCACGATGGCCAGCCCGGTCGCGAAGTTTCCGGTACGGATCCGGGTCTGCAGGGCGCCCAGCAGGTACGTCCAGCCGCCCAGGCGTTCGTCGGCGATCTGTTGTCCGGTCAGCGTGGTCATCCCGCCATGCTGGCCCATCGCGGCGGGTCGGACCACCCCGGCGGCGGCGAATGGGACGAGGGCGTCGGTCTCTACTGGATGACCAGCCTGCCCGCGCACCGGTTCCGGGGCGTGGGCCGCGCCCTGCTGCACGGGGTGCTGGCCCGGTTCGGCGACGTACCCATGACGCTCACAGCGTCCCGCTTCGGCCGCCCGCTCTACGACTCGCTGGGCTTCCGTCCGGTCGCCGACACCACCTGGTGGGGCTGGCCCCCGTCAGAGGCGGCCGCCGCTGGCCGTGTCGGAGAGCCGCTGGGCCAGGTAGATCGGCACCACCGAGGCGACGATGAGCACGGCGGCCACCACGTTGATGACCGGTGCCTGGTTCGGGCGGAACAGGTTGCTGAAGATCCAGATGGGCAGGGTCTGCACGCCCGGGCCGGCGGTGAACGTGGTGACGATGATCTCGTCGAAGGAGAGCCCGAAGGCCAGCAGCGCGCCGGCCAGCAGCGCCGAGCGCAGCACCGGGAACGTCACGTACCGGAAGGTCTGCCAGCCGTCGGCGCCCAGGTCGGCCGACGCCTCCTGGAGGTTGCCGCCGGAGCGGCGCAGCCGGGCCAGCACGTTGTTGTAGACGACGACCACGCAGAACGTCGCGTGCCCGACGATGACGGAGAAGAGCCCCTTGCCGATGCCGAGCGGCGCCAGCACCGAGCGGAACGCGCTGTCCAGGGCGATGCCGGTGACGATGCCGGGCAGCGCGATCGGCAGCACGACCAGCAGCGACACCGTCTCCCGACCGAAGAACCGGTACCGCTGCACGGCGAAGGCGACCAGCGAGCCGAGCAGCAGCGCGGCGGCGGTGGCACCCAGCCCGGCCTGGACCGACGTCCAGAGCGCCGCCCGGGCACCCGCGTTCTCCCCGGCGCGTACCCACCACTCGGTGGTCCAGCGGGGCGGGGGCCAGGCGAACGTCCGGTCGGCGTTGAACGAGTTGACCAGCACGATGGAGAGCGGCAGGTAGATGAAGGCCAGGCCGAGGGCCATCGCGCCGCGCAGCAGCCAGCGCGCCGACCGGGAGAGCGTCACAACTCCTCCAGGGCCCCGGACCGCCGTACGGCGACCAGGTAGCCGACCATGATCAGGACCGGGATGGTGGCCAGCGCGGCGGCGAACGGCAGGTTGTTCGCCGCCCCGATGTTGACGTAGACGAGGTTGCCGATGAGCTGCGTCTTACCGCCCACGATCTGCACCGTGATGTAGTCCCCCAGCGACAGGGAGAAGGTGAAGATCGAGCCGGCGATCACCGACGGGACCACCACCGGCAGCACCACGGCGCGGAACGTCCGGCCCGCCCGGGCCCCCAGGTCCGCCGACGCCTCCAACAGCGAGTCGGGCAACCGTTCCAGGCCCGCGTAGATCGGCAGGATCATGTACGGCAGCCAGAGGTAGGCCAGCACCAGCACGGTCGCGCCCAGCCCGTACCCGGGGCCGTGGCCGGGCCCGCCGAACAGCCAGTCCACCGGCCCGCCGTTGGCCAGCAGCACCCGCCAGGCGTACGCCTTGACCAGGTAGCTGGCCCACAGCGGGGTGAGGATCGCGACCACCAGCCAGCGCCGGTGCCGGGGCTTGGCGACCTTCGCCATGTAGAAGGCCATCGGCAGGGCGATCAGCGTGTCGATCACGGTCACCCCGGCGGCCACGCCGATGCTGCGCAGCGCGACCGTCCGGTAGACCTCGTCGGTCACGATGGTGCGGAAGTTGTCCAGCGTGGGCTGGCGGACGACCTCCCCGGTGAACCCGTTGACCGTCCAGAGCGCCGAGGCGAACAGCACGGCCAGCGCGCCCAGGTAGGCGACCACCAGCCAGAACAGCGGCGCGGCGAGCAGGGCGGCGAGGCGTACCCCGGCGTGCCGGTGCAGCCAGGCCGAGAGCCGGCGGACCGGCCCGTGGGGGGCGGTGGCGCCACCCGCGCGCCGGTCGAGCGTGGAGGCGGCCACCTCAGCCCTTGATCGTCGTCCAGGCCTGGGTCCAGGCCGCGTAGTCCTTGCACTTCACATCGGTCCGCCCGTCCAGGCACTGCTGCACCGGCGTGTTCCAGTACCAGACCTTGTCGAAGTAGGCCTCGTCGTCGGCGTGGTAGGTCGCGCAGTGGTTCTTGTCGGCGGTCTCGGCGCAGGCCAGCTTGTTGGCGGGCGCCTCACCGAACCACTCGGCGACCGCCGCGTTGGCCTTCGGCGAGATGATGTGGTCCATCCACCGGTACGCGCAGTTCGGGTGCTTCGCCTTGGCGGAGATCATCCAGGTGTCGGACCAGCCGGTCGCCCCCTCCTCGGGCAGGATCGCCTCGACCGGGGCCTTGTCGGCGGCGGCCAAATTGGCGATCACCTGCCAGGTGGTGCCGAGCACCGAGTTGCCGGCCTTGAAGGCCTGCACCTCCTTGGTGTAGTCCGACCAGTACTCACCGATCAGCTGGTTCTGCTTCTTCAGCAGGTCGACGGCGGCGGCGAACTGCTTGTCGTCCAGCGCGTACGGGTTCTTGATGCCCAGCTCCGGCTGGTGCTTCATCAGATAGAGCGCCGCGTCGGCGAGGTAGATCGGCGAGTCGTACGCGGTGATCTTCCCCTTGTACGGAGAGTTCGCGTCGAAGACCGCCCCCCAGGAGGTGGGGGCGGGCTTGACCACGTCGGTGCGGTACATCAGCAGGTTGGCGCCGCGCCCGTGCGGGACGCCGTAGGCCACCCCGTCGACGGAGTTCCACTGCTTGAGCTTGAGCCCGTCGAAGACGTCCTTGTAGTTGCTGATCAGGTCGGTGTTCACCGGGGCGACGTCGCCGCCGTAGATCAGCCGGAGCGAGGCGTCCCCGGAGGCGGAGACCACGTCGTACTCGCCGGTCTTCATCAGGGTCACCATCTCGTCCGAGGTGCCGGCCACCTTGACGTTGACCTGGCAGCCGGTCTGCTTCTCGAAGTCGGTGACCCAGTCCACCTTGGGATCGGTGGAGCCGTCCTCGACGTACCCGGCCCAGGCGACGACGTTGACCTGCCCCTCGTCGGCGCCCAGCGACGCGAGCTTGTCGATCTTCGGCGGCTTGATGCCGCCGGGGCCGGCGCCGCCGGTGGTCGCGCCGCCGTCGCCGCAGCCGGTCAGGGCGAGCAGGCCGACCGCGGCGAGCGCGGTGAGTGTTCTACCGGTACGCATGAGCGCTCTCCTTAGCGAGGGGGGTCGGTACGGCGGGGACCGGTACGGCCACGGCGTGCTCGGTGCGCCAGGCCAGGCGGACCGGGGTGCCGCGCAGTGCGGCCACGTCGGCCGAGGAGGTGGTCAGGTTCTGTTGCGCCACGACCAGCCGGGCACCGGCGTCGAGGTCGACGACGAAGCGGGTGCTCGCCCCGGCGTAGACCACCTCGGCCACCCGTCCGGTGGCCGACGTCTCCCCGTCGCCGGCCGGGGGACCGTCGAGCCGGATCTTCTCCGGCCGGATGGAGAAGGTGCCGTCGCGGCCGAGCACCGTGCGGGCCGCCTCGCCACTGAGCAGGTTGGACGTGCCGACGAAGCCGGCCACGAAGGGGCTGGCGGGCCGCTCGTAGACCTCGGCGGGGGTGCCCACCTGGGCGATCCGGCCGTGCTCGAAGACCGCCACCCGGTCGCTCATGGTGAGCGCCTCCTCCTGGTCGTGGGTGACGAAGACGAAGGTGATGCCCACCTCCCGCTGCAACGCCTTCAATTCGACCTGCATCTGCTCGCGCAGCTTCAGGTCCAGCGCGCCGAGCGGCTCGTCGAGCAGGAGCACCTTCGGCCGGACGACCAGCGCGCGGGCCAGGGCCACCCGCTGCCGTTGCCCGCCGGAGAGCGCGGCCGGTCGCCGGTCGGCCAGCCCGTCGAGCCGTACGCCCCGCAACGCCTCCGCGGCCCGGGCCCGTCGCTCGGCGCGGCCCACCTTGCGCACCCGCAGCCCGTACTCGACGTTCTGCTGGACCGTCAGGTGCGGGAACAGCGCGTAGTCCTGGAAGACGGTGTTGACGTCCCGCTCGAAGGGGGCCAGCCGGGTGACGTCGCGCCCGCCGAGCAGCACGCTGCCGGCGGTCGGCGGCTCGAAGCCGGCGATCATGCGGAGCACCGTCGTCTTGCCCGAGCCGGACGGCCCGAGCATGGCGAAGAACTCGCCGTCGGCGATGTCCAGATCGACGCCGGCCACCGCCTCCACCGCGCCGAACGACTTGCGCAGCCCGCGGAGGGAGACGGCGGGAGTGGCGGGCCCGGCTGACATGGGCGCTCCTCAGTCCTACGGTTAACGTTGCGCTAGCGGACCAGAGTCCACGGAAATCGTGCCGTGAGAATAGAGGTGCGACGGATAGCGTCGTCAAGAGCTGATGGCGGTTTGCCTTGGCGAGCACCCCCTTCCCGCCGGCCGCCCCGGCGGGCAAACTCGTCGCCATGGAGCAGCATCTCTACGAGCCCGTCCACGAAGAGTTCCGGGACCTGTGCCGCGAGTTCCTCGCCCGGGAGGCCGTGCCGCACCACGCCCGGTGGGAGGCCGCCGGCATCGTCGACCGCGAGGTGTGGCGCAAGGCCGGCGCCGCCGGGCTGCTCGGCATGGACGTCGACCCGGAGTACGGCGGTGGCGGCCAGCGGGACTTCCGGTTCAACGCGGTGCTGGTCGAGGAGGTCGTCGCGGCCGGCTGCTCCGGCCTGGGCTTCGGGCTGCACAACGACGTGGTGGCCCAGTACCTGACCGACCTGACCACCGAGGACCAGCGCAAGCGCTGGCTACCCGGGTTCTGCTCCGGTGACCTGGTCACCGCCATCGCGATGAGCGAGCCCGGCGCCGGCAGCGACCTGGCCGGGATCCGCACCGGCGCGGTCCGCGACGGCGACGCGTACGTGCTCAACGGCCAGAAGACGTTCATCACCAACGGGGAGCTGGCCGATCTCGTGGTGGTGGTCGTACGGACCGCGCCGGACCAGGGCGCGCACGGGGTGAGCCTGGTCGTGGTGGAGACCGGTACCCCCGGCTTCACCCGGGGGCGGCGGCTGGAGAAGGTGGGGCTGAAGGCCAACGACACCGCCGAGCTCTTCTTCGACGACTGCCGGGTGCCGGCGGACCATCTGATCGGCACCGAGAACCACGGCTTCTACCACCTGATGGCCAACCTGCCCCGGGAGCGGCTGAGCATCGCCGTCGCGGCCGTGGCGGCCTGCGAGAAGCTGCTCGCGCTCACCCTCGACTACGCCCGGTCCCGGGAGGCGTTCGGCCGGCCGATCGGAAAGTTCCAGCACAACCGCTTCCTCCTGGCCGAGCTGGACACCGAGGTGACCATCGCGCGGACCTTCGTCAACCACTGCGTCGCCGAGTTCAACGCCGGCCGGCTCTCGGTCACCGACGCGGCGAAGGCGAAGTGGTGGACCACCGAGTTGCAGAACAAGGTCGCCGACCGCTGCCTCCAGCTGCACGGCGGCTACGGCTTCATGCTCGAGTACCCGGTGGCGCGGGCCTGGTTGGACGGCCGGGTGCAGACCATCTACGGCGGCACCACCGAGATCATGAAGGAGATCATCGGCCGGGGGCTCGGCCTCTAGCAGAACCGGGTGGAGCCGGCCCGGTCCGGTGCGCAAGGATGGGTCGCCCCTTACCGAGGAGAAGCCCCATGGCCACCGACCTCACCGCGCCGCCCCTGACCCGGCCCGACGTCGCGCCGATCCAACGGCGGACGCTGCGCCTGCTCTTCGTGACCCAGATCATCGGCGGCATCGGGGTCACCATCGGCATCGCCGTGGGCGCGCTGCTCGCCGCCCGGATCGCCGGCACCGCCGTGGCCGGTCTCGCGCAGAGCGCCGCCGTGGTCGGCGCGGCGCTGCTCGCCGTCCCGGTCACCCGGATCATGACCGGCCACGGCCGCCGGCCGGGCCTGGCGGTGGCGTACCTGACTGGGGCCGCCGGGGGCGTGCTGGTGGTGCTCGCCGCGGTCACCCGCTGGGTGCCGCTGCTCTTCCTCGGCATGCTGCTCTTCGGCGGCGGCACCGCGGCCAACCTCCAGGCCCGCTACACCGCCGTCGACCTCGCCGAACCGGCCCGCCGGGGGCGGCAGCTCTCGCTGATCGTCTGGGCCACCACGATCGGCGCGGTGGCGGCGCCGAACTTCGCCGCGCTCGCCGACCACACCACCAACGGCTGGGGCCTGCCCCCGCTCTCCGGCCCGTTCGCGTTCAGCGCGGCCGCGTTCGTGCTGGCCGCCGTCGTACTGCTGATCCTGCTGCGGCCCGACCCGCTGCTCACCGCGCGCCGGGTCGCGGCGGCCGACGCGCCACCGGCCGAGCCGGCCGCGGCCGGCTCGGCCGCTCGG
>NZ_JBSGJR010000263.1:0-8992 GCF_053605645.1 Micromonospora sp. NPDC003776 | reverse complement strand
GCCGCCGCGGCCAGCACCCCCTCGGGCGGGCCGGCCGTCACCAGGTCGGCGGCCACCACCCGGAGCTGGTCGGGCAGGACCAGGTCGCTGTCGAGCCGGGGCACGTCCCGACGCGGCTCGCCCGCGGCGTCCGCGGCCAGGTTGGCGATCTCCTGCACCAGCTTGTGCACCAGGTCGGCCCGGGACACGTTGCCCCCCTCGGCCTGCGCCGACCAGCGTGGCTGTGCCCAGTGCCCGACCTGGCGGACCAGCAGCTCCACCGCCCGGTCCAGTTCCGCTGCGCTCATCGCGGCCGAGTCTACGACGGCTCGTACGGTCAGCGACGGACGTAACTGAGCAGGCGCAGGATCTGCCAGTAGAGGAAGATCAACCCGACCAGCAGCCCGAACGCGCAGTACCAGGCGTAGCGGCGGGGCAGGCCGGCGCGGGCCGAGCGCTCGACCAGGTCGAAGTCGAGGATGAAGCTGAGCGCCCCGGCGATGATCGCCACCACCGAGAAGACGTACGGCAGCCAGCCGACCCGGGCGGTCAGGCTGTACATCTCCAGCCCCTGCCGGCCGGTGATCAGGTAGGCGACGAGGTTGACCAGGCCGATCGCCACGATCCCGATCAGCGTGCCGAGCACGAGCCGGGCCAGCCGCGGGGTGGCCCGGATGATCCGGGCGCGGTAGAGCAGCGCCATGCCGAGGAAGACGCCGAAGGTGCCGATCACCGCCTGCGCCACGATTCCCGGGTAGACCAGTTCGAAGGCCCGGCTCGCCACGCCGAGCAGCACGCCCTGGAGCACCGCGTACGCGGCGATCAGGGGCGGGTTGGTGATCTGCTTGAGCGAGATGAACAGCACCAGCGCCAGGCTGGCCAGGGCGCTGCCGGCCAGGGCCGCCGAGATCCACCACGCCTGCGGGACGACCACCCAGGCGATCGCCGCCGTGACGCCGGTGAGCAGCAGCAGCCCGACCGTCCGGCTGACCACGTCGGTCACGGTCATCGACTCGACGGCGCCGACCCCCAGCACCTGGCGCTCGGTCCGGCCGACGTCGTCGAGCCGGTCCAGCACCGGATTGGCACTCCGCACCCGCGACCTCCTCGGCGACGTACCCCGGTCTTCACTGTGCCCCGGGCGGCCGGGTGGCGGCGGGAAAACGACGACGCCCGCCGCCGCGGTCGCGGCAGGCGGGCGTCGCCGGGGGTACGGGCGGTCAGTCGTCGCCCTGGAAGTAGCTGAGCAGGCGCAGCACCTCCAGGTAGAGCCAGACCAGGCCGACCAGGATGCCGAAGGCGGCGGTCCAGGAGTAGCGCTGCGGGAGCCCCATCCGGACGCCGTCCTCGATGTTGGCGAAGTCGAGCACGAAGCTGAGCGAGGCGACCACGATGCAGACGAGGCTGAAGCCGATGGCCAGCGGGCTGCCGTCGCGCAGGTGGGTGTTGACGCCGAAGAGCGCGAGCACCAGGTTGATCAGCATGACCGCGAAGAGGCCACCCATGATCGCGATCATGATCCGGGCGAACTTTGGGGTGGCCCGGATGACGCGCGACTTGTAGAGCATCGCCATCAGGAAGAAGACGCCGAAGGTCGCCACCACGGCCTGGAGCACGATGCCGTCGTAGAGCGTGTTGAACGTCTTGCTCACCGCGCCGAGGAAGACGCCCTCGACGACGGCGTACGCGATCACCAGCGCCGGGTTGGCCATCCGGGAGAACGAGATGATCAGGCCGAGCACCAGACCGACGACGGCGCCCCCGAGCCACGCCAGGCCGAGCAGTTGGTCCGGCAGGACGGCCCAGGTGGCGGCGGCCGCGGCGCCGAGGATGCCCAGCAGGGTGACCGTCTTGACGACCACGTCGTCCAGGGTCATCGGAGTCACGGTGGGCGGGGCCGCCGGGTAGCCGGGGGGGCTCGGGTACTGCTGGGGGTACCGCTGGTACTGCTGGGGATATCCGGGCTGACCGTACGGCCCGGGCTGGGCGTACCCGGCCGCCCGCTCGCGGTCGGCCGCCTGGCCGAGCCGGGAGAGCACCGGGTTCGAGGTCTTCACTTCTCAGGCCTCCCTCAGGGGGTCGATGCACGTGAACGTGCACCCTCCAGGGTAAACGGGACCCGCACCCCCGCGCCCGGCGCGAAGCTGTGGGAAACCTGAGAGTCTCGTGCCCGGGGCGGGGGTCGAACCCGCACGCCTTGCGGCAGCCGCTTTTAAGGCGGCCGTGTCTGCCGTTCCACCACCCGGGCGGGTGACACCGGCGCGCCGACACGCGGCGGTGCAGGTCTCACCGTAGCCGTTGCGCGGCGACCGGGCGTACCCCGTGGGGGCCACGCCGATATGGTCGAGCCCGTGACCAGCGCCGCCCCCACGGCCCCCGGGCCCGAGCCCGACGAGGCCGTCCGTCTCGACCCCGCGGTCGGCCGCCCGACCCGGGTGGCCGGGCTGCTGGCCACCGTGGCCCGGCGCCGCGCCGACCTGGTCGTCGCGCTGCTCTTCGTGCTGCTGGCCGGTTGGCTCACCCACGGCCTCTGGCCGGACCCGGGCCAGCGGATGCTCGCGCTGAACCCGGCGGACCAGACCCTCTACGAGTGGTTCCTGGCCGTCGACTCGCGGGCCCTGCTGGGTGACTTCAGCCTGCTCACCGACCGACTGAACGCGCCGGACGGGGTCAACCTGATGGCCAACACCACGGTGATCGCGCTGGGCGTGCTGTTCGCCCCGATCACCCTGGTCTTCGGGGCGCCGGTCAGCTTCGCCCTGCTCGTCGCCGGGAACCTGGCCGGCACGGCGGTCGCCTGGTACCTGCTGTTCACCCGGACGATGCGCGCCCGGCGGGTCGCCGCCGCGCTGGGCGCCGCGCTCTGCGGGTTCGGTCCCGGCATGGTCTCGCAGAGCAACGGCCACCTGCACATGACGGCCCAGTGGCTGGTGCCGGTGATCGTCTGGCTGGTGGTCCGGCTGCTCCGGGCCGCCGACCCGGCCGGCCGCCCGGACGGGCCGGACCGGTGGCGGATGGCCACCTCGGCCGCCGGCCTGGTGGCCGTGGTCACCGTCCAGATCTTCATCGGCGAGGAGGTGCTGTTCCTCACCGCACTCACCCTGCTGGTGATGGCGGTCGCCTACGGGCTGGCGGACCGGGCGCTGCTGCGCCGGGCGCTGCCGGGCTTCGTCGGTGGCCTGCTGGTCGCCGCCGGCGCGGCGCTGTTCGTGCTCGGGTACCCGCTGTGGCACCAGTTCGCCGGCCCGCAGGGCATCGCCGACGGGATGTTCAGCCCGTACTACTTCTCCGCCGACCTGACGAGTTGGTCGACCCTCTCCCCGCTCTCCGTGCTGGGCAGCGACGCCTCGGCCCGGCTGACCACCGGCCCGGCCGAGTACGACACCTTCCTCGGCTGGCCGCTGCTGCTGGTCACCATCGGCTGCGTGGTCTGGCTGGGCCGCCGCCCGCTGGTGGCCGCCTGCTTCGCCGGCGGGCTGGTGATGGCCGTCCTGTCGCTCGGCCCCGAGGTGGTGGTCGGCGGCGAGCGGACCGGCGTGCCCGGCCCGTACGCGCTGCTGACCGGGCTCCCGGTGGTGGACGGCGCGCTGCCGATGCGGTTCGCCTTGGCGGTGCTGCCGCTGGCCGGCGCGGTGCTGACCCTGGCCGTGGACCGGGCCCTCAGCGACCGTGGCCCAGCCCGGCGGCTGGTACCTCTGGCCGTCGGCGCGGCCCTGCTCAGCGTGCTCCCGGCACCGCTGCGCACGGCGGACCGGCCGGCGCTGCCCGAGTTCATCGCCGCCGGCCACTGGCGACAGTGCGTACGCCCCGGCGGTGTGCTGGTCCCGGTGCCCACGGCCACCCCGAAGGACCCGTGGCCGATGCGCTGGGGCACCGCGGCCGGAGCGGCGTTCGGCATGCCCGAGGGCTTCTTCATCGGCCCGTACGGCAAGGACGGCTCGGCGGTGATGGGCACCTACAAGCGCCCCACCTCGGCCCTGCTCGCCGACGTCGCGAAGCGCGGGGTGCCGCCGGCGATCGGGGACGAGCAGCGGCGGCAGGCCGCGCGGGACATCCAGTTCTGGGGCGCCTCCTGCGTGGCGCTCACCGACGACGCCCCGCACGCGGAGACCCTGCGGCGCACCCTGGAGCAGCTCTTCGGCCCCGGCACCCGGGTCGCCGACGCCTGGACCTGGCGGTTCTGAGCTTCCCGCGGCAGGTCGAGCCACCCAGACGGAAGGGCCCCTCCCGCGTACGGGAAGGGCCCTTGCCGGGGAGACTCAGCGGGACGCGCCCACCGGTGCCGAGGCCTCGGCGAACTCCTCGCGCGGGTCGTGCAGCTGGCCCAGCGCGACCACCTCACGCTTGAGGAAGAACGCCAGCGTCCAGTCGACCACGACCCGGACCTTGCGGTTGAAGGACGGGATCCGCGACATGTGGTACGTGCGGTGCATGAACCAGGCCGGCCAGCCGGTCATCTTGACGCCGTAGACCTGGGCCACACCCTTGTGCAGGCCGAGGCTGGCCACGCTGCCGGCGTGCTTGTGCTTGTAGTCGACCGGCGCGCGCCCGCGGACCACGTTCACGATGTTGTCGGCCATCCGGGCCGCCTGCCGGACCGCGTGCTGGGCGCTCGGCGAGCAGAAGTTGCCGGGCTCCTTGGTCAGGTCCGGCACGGCGGCGCAGTCGCCGGCGCTCCACGCGCCCTCGACCACCCGGTCGCCGTCGACGATCTGGAGGGTGGGCAGGCAGGTGACCCTGCGCCGCTCGTCGCGGGGGAAATCGGTCGCGTCGAGCATCGGCGAGGGCTTCACGCCCGCCGTCCAGACGATGGTGTCGGCCGGGAAGCTGTCGCCGTCGGAGAGCTTCACCACGCCGTCGACGCAGGACTCCAGCCGGGTGTCCAGCCGGATGTCCATGTTCCGCTTCAGCAGCTGCTGCACCGTGTAGGCGCCCATGTCCCGGTCGACCTCGGGCAGCACCCGCTGGGTGGCCTCGACCAGGACCCAGCGCATGTCCTCCGGCTTCAGCTCGGGGTAGTAGCGCAGCGCGTCGCGGGCCATGTCCTCCATCTCGGCGAGCGCCTCGATGCCGGCGTAGCCACCGCCGACGAAGACGAAGGTCAGCGCGCGCCGGCGGACCTCCGGGTCGGTCGTGACGGCCGCCACGTCGAGCCGGTCCAGCACGTGGTTGCGCAGGAAGACGGCCTCGCCGATGGTCTTGAACCCGATGCCGTGCTCGTGCAGACCCGGGATCGGCAGGGTGCGGGACACCGAACCGGGTGCGACCACCACATGGTCGTACTGGATCTTTCGCGTCGGGCCGCTGATCGGCTGCACGATCGCGGTCTTCTGGTCGTGGTCGATCCGGGTGACCGTGCCGGCCACCACCGTGCACTTGCGCAACTCCCGTCGCAGCGGCACCACCGCGTGCCGGGGCGAGATGTTGCCCGCCGAGGCCTCCGGGAGGAACGGCTGGTAGGTCATGTGCGGCTGCGGGTCGACGACGATGACCTCGGCCTCACGGGAGCTCAGCTTCTTGGACAGGCGCAGAGCGGCGTACAGGCCCACGTGCCCGGCACCCACGACAAGGATCCGCTTCGGGTTCACGTCATCTATCTTTCCCCGGGGGCCTCGGGTAATCCCGTTCGAGACCCCCTTCTGTGACGGAGCACAACCCCTGTGACCTGCGCAACGTCCCGGGACGTCCCGCTATCTGCGACGCAGGAGCCAGCCCAGAAGGGCGCTCAGCGCCACCGCGACCAGCAGCCCGACCACCGTCGCCACCTGGGACCCACGATCCCCACCGACCCCGCCCAGCCAGCCCAGCACGATGCCGATCACGGCGCTCGCCAGCACCACCCCGCCGGCCCGGCTCAGCCACCGGACCGCCAGGTCCGGGTCGACCACCGCGTCGTACGGCAGCAGCGCGGCGAGCGCGCAGAGGGTGTGCGCCAGGTAGAGCAGCGCGGCCACCGCGACCAGTCGCCACAGGGCCGGCGGCCGGTCGAATCCCACCGTGGCCAGCAGCCAGCCACCGACCGTGACCAACGCCGCGAAGGTGGGCCAGACCCGGCGCGGCCCGACCGCCGGCAGCAGCGCCACCACCACCAGGGCGAGCAGCGACCGCGGGGCGAGCGCCTCCACCGGGTACGCGACCAGGAAACCGACCAGCACGGTGAGAAAGATCCCGACGCGGATCAACAGCGGGACGGGGCTGATTCGGCTCACCTGGAACCGCGCCGCCCGCAACCGCTCGTGCAGCCCCTCCACCAGTTCGTTCACCGGAGCCTGCCTTCGTTCGCGACTGCGGGACTCCGCTCGGCTGCATTCCTCGCGCTCACCGGCCACCCACCCGGGGGGCGGTGGCCAGGCGGGCCACGTCGCGCAGCACCTGGTCGAGGCTGCCGGCGCCGGCCCAGCGCACCACCGGCACGCCGTGCTCGCGGAGCTGGCCGATCATCGTATCCCGGTCCAGCCGCCACAGCCGGTACGCCACCTCGGCCCAGCCCCGGTCCTTCGGCGCCGGCAGGTCGGCCGGGAGGGTGTCCACCGCCACCACGAACCGGCCGCCCCGCGCCATCCGGGCGAGCATCTGGGCCGAGCGCTCGTCGAGCAGCGGGGTGAGCACCACCACGAGCGCGTCCGAGGAGAGCAGCTGGGGGCCGAAGACCTGGTCGTACGGCTCGTGCGGGGAGGACTCGGCCTTGACGTCGAGCAGCCACTCCAGCACGGTCAGGTACTGGCGGCGGCCGGTGGCGGGGCGGAGCCGGCGGGCCGCCGGACCGTACTCCAGCAGCGCCACCCGGTCGCCCCGGTGCAGGTAGTGCTCGGCGATCGCGGCGGCCGCCCGGACCGTGGTGTCCAGCACCGACGCCGGACCGCGTACGCCGCCGGAGCGGCCCGCCTCGGCCAGCACGTCGAGCAGGACCACCACCTCGGCGTCCCGGTCGGAGAGGGTGGCCGCCACGTGCAGCTGCCGGGCCCGCAGGGAGACCCGCCAGTCGATCCGGCGCAGCCGGTCCCCCGGGGCGAAGACACGTACCCCGGCCAGCTCGCCGCCCTCGCCGGGCCGGCGGGAGTGGTGCGCACCGACCAGGCCCGCCGCCCGCGGCATCGCCTCGACCGCCTCGAACGGCTGGGTCATCGGATAGACCCGGGTCCGGACCGGCTCGGTGATCACCGACCGGGAGACGAGCAGCCCGTCGGCGACCGCCACCCGGGTGCCGGCGGGGCCGATCGGGTGCCGGCCCCAGCGCAGGGCGGTCCCGGTCAGCGCCAGGTCCACGGCGGTGTCCGCGGGCACCGAGGTGACGAAGGGACGGTCCGCGCCGCCGGAGCGGCTCACGTCCACCCCGGTCCCGCCGAAGCCGACCTTCTCCACCCGCAGCCACGGCGACATCCGGGTACGCACCACGGCCACGTCGTACGACACGGTGTCCGGGTTGGCGACGGTGACCGTGGCGGTCATCGGCGTCCCCTCGACCAGGTGCGCGCCCCCGACGCCGACCTCCAGGCCGGGCAGCGTGGTGGGCCGCCGGCGCAGCCCGTACGCGGTGCCCAGCGCGAACGGCGTGGCCAGCACCACCAGGTCGATCCGGCCGAGCAGCACGGCCGCGACGAGCAGCAGGCCGGTGAGCAGCACGGCGCGGCCGAGCGCCCAAGTGGGCGCCCAGCCGCCGGCCGGCTCGTGACGGTCGGCCATCAGTGTCCGACGGGTCCGGCCGCGTAGCTGGGCAGGGCGCCGCTGGCCGGGGCGGGGGTCGACTCCAGCACCTCGCCGACGACGAAGGACGGGTCGACCCGGCGCAGCCACATCTCCGGGCGCAACGTGATCCGGTGCGCCAGCGCGGGCACCGCCACGGCCTTGACGTCCTCGGGCACCACGTAGTCCCGGTTGGCGAGCACCGCGCGTACCCGGGAGAGCAGCAGCAGCGCCAGCGAGCCGCGCGGGGAGGCGCCGACCAGCGCGGACGGGTGCTCCCGGGTGGCCGCGGTCAGCGCCACGATGTACCGGCCGATGGAGTCCTCGACGACGACGTCCTCCAGCGCCGCCTGCATCGCGCGCAGCGTGCCCGCGTCCACCACGGGCGTGATCTCGGCCTCCTCGCGGCGGCGGGCGATCCGCCGGCGCAGCACGTCCCACTCCTCGTCGTGGTCCGGGTAACCGAACGACACCCGGAGCAGGAACCGGTCGAGCTGGGCCTCCGGCAGCGGGTACGTCCCCTCGTACTCGATCGGGTTGGCGGTGGCGAGCACGTGGAACGGCTCGTCCAGCCGGTAGGTGACGCCCTCGACCGAGACCTGCTTCTCCTGCATCGCCTCCAGCAGCGCCGACTGGGTCTTCGGCGGGGTGCGGTTGATCTCGTCGGCGAGCAGCAGGTTGGTGAAGACCGGGCCGGCGCGGAAGGAGAAGTCGCCGCTGCGCTGGTCGTAGAGGAAGGAGCCGGTGACGTCGGCGGGGAGCAGGTCCGGGGTGAACTGGAGGCGGCGGAAGTCGAGCCCGAGCGCCTGCGCGAAGGACCGGGCGGTCAACGTCTTGCCCAGGCCGGGCAGGTCCTCCAACAGGACGTGGCCGCCGGCCAGGATGCCGGCGAGGACCAGCTCCAGGGCATCCCGCTTGCCGACCACGACCGTGCCGACCGCGTCGAGCACCTTCCGGGCCAGCTGGCCGACCTCGGCGGGGGCCATGCTCCGGTCCACGTCGTTCTTCACAGCTTCTCCAGTTCGGCGACGATCGCCGCGAGTTCGCGCGGCGACGGGGGGCGGCGGGAGGGGGTGGCGAGGAACGTCCACAGCGGCTCTCCCAGCAGGGCGCGGGCGCGGGCCGGATCGGTCTCGCGGGTGATCCCGTGCTGCTGGCGCAGCCGCTCGTCGGCCAGCTCACCGAGGCGGGGCAGGATCCGCTCGGCGAACCGGTCCCGGTTGCCGGCACACCAGTCCAGCGGGCGTTCCCAGCCGTTGATCGCGGCGCGCAGCGCGTCCCGGGCGGCCCAGTTCCAGGTGCCCGGCTCCTCGCCGGCCGGGGCCCGGGC
>NZ_JBSGJR010000262.1:0-9006 GCF_053605645.1 Micromonospora sp. NPDC003776 | reverse complement strand
GCGAGCGCTGTGCTCGCCGGCCGCCGTGGTCAGCCTCAGATCCCGGGCGGGATCAGAACGCCTCCTCCGGGAGGTCCATGATCTCCAGGTCGGCGCCCTCGATGATCCGCCGGTCGGCGCCGATCCGGGGCAGCACCTCGCGGGCGAAGAACCGGGCAGCGGCCACCTTACCGGTGTAGAACGCCTTGTCGGCGACGGAGACCTCGCCACCGAGGGCCTTCAGCGCCACGTCCGCCTGCTTCTGCAGCAGCCAGCCGACCACCAGGTCGCCGACCGCGAGCAGGACCCGCCGGCTGCTCAGGCCCACCTTGTAGAGGGCCCGCGGGTCGCCGGCCTGGGCCTCGCCCAGCCAGCCGGTCAGCACGCCGAGGATGTTCTGGATCTCGGCGAGCGCCTTGCCGAGCGCCTGCCGCTCCTCCTTGAGCTGGCCGTTGCCGGCCTCGGAGGTGATGAACTCCTGGATCTCGCCGGCGACCGCCATCAGCGCCTTGCCGTTGTCCCGGACGATCTTCCGGAAGATCAGGTCGAGGCTCTGGATCGCCGTGGTGCCCTCGTACAGGGTGTCGATCTTGGCATCCCGGACGTACTGCTCGAGCGGGTAGTCCTGGAGGAAGCCGGAGCCGCCGAAGGTCTGCAGCGCCTCGTGGCCCAGCAGCTCGTACGCCCGCTCCGAGCCGACCCCCTTGACCAGCGGGAGGAGCAGGTCGTTGACCCGCTTGGCCAGCTTGGTGGCCTTCTCGTCGCCGGCCGCCTCGGCGATCGCGACCTTGTCCTGCCAGCCGGCGGTGTAGCAGACCAGCGCCCGCAGGCCCTCGGCGTACGACTTCTGCAGGAGCAGCGAGCGACGCACGTCCGGGTGGTTGGTGATGGTGACCCGGGGCGCGGTCTTGTCGGTCTGCCGGATCAGGTCGGCGCCCTGGACCCGGTTCTTGGCGTACTCCAGCGCGTTCAGGTAGCCGGTGGAGAGGGTGGCGATCGCCTTGGTGCCGACCATCATCCGGGCGTACTCGATGATCATGAACATCTGCCGGATGCCGTCGTGCTTCTCGCCCAGCAGCCAGCCCTTGGCCGGCACGCCGTGCTCGCCGAAGGTCATCTCGCAGGTGTTGGAGACCTTCAGGCCCATCTTGTGCTCGACGTTGGTGGCGAAGACGCCGTTGCGCTCGCCCAGCTCGCCGGTCTCCTCGTCGAAGTGGTACTTCGGCACCACGAAGAGGGAGAGGCCCTTGGTGCCCGGGCCGCCGACGCCCTCCACGCCGACCGGGCGGGCCAGCACGTAGTGGACGATGTTGTCGGAGAGGTCGTGCTCACCCGAGGTGATGAACCGCTTGACGCCCTCGATGTGCCACGAACCGTCCGGCTGCGGGATGGCCCGGGTGCGGCCGGCGCCGACGTCCGAACCGGCGTCCGGCTCGGTCAGCACCATCGTGGAGCCCCACTGCTTCTCGATGAAGAGCTTGGCCCACTTCTTCTGCTGCTCGGTGCCCTCCACGTGCAGCACGTGCGCGAAGGACGGGCCGGAGGCGTACATCCAGATCGGGGCGTTGGCGCCGAGCACCAGCTCGGCGAGGGACCACCAGAGGGCGCGCGGGGCGTTCGTGCCGCCCAGGGCCTCGGGCAGGTCGAGCCGCCAGAACTCGGAGTCCATGAACGCCTGGTAGGACTTCTTGAACGACTCCGGCAGCGGCGCGGTGTGCGTCGCGGGGTCGAAGACCGGCGGGTTGCGGTCGCTGTCCGTGTAGCTGGCGGCCAGGTCCTCACGGGCCAGGCGGTCGACCTCGGAGAGGAAGCTACGGGCGGTGTCGACGTCCAGGTCCGTGTACGGCTCCTGGCCGAACGTCCGGTCCGCCCCGAAGACCTCGAACAGGTTGAACTCGAGGTCCCGAAGGTTGCTCTTGTAGTGGGTCATGCTCGCTGGCCCCGCTTCCGGACAGGTGTTACCGATCAGTAACCCCGACTGTATTACTCGCGGGTAGCCAACGACAAGCCGATCGTGGAAGTGACAGCGATTACACACTTCCGGTTCAGCTTCCCGCCACCCCTAGCGCCAGGGCGACCCCGGCCAGCACGAGGAAGCCGTTGGCCAGTGCGAACTGGGCCGAGTGGTCGCGGGCGAGCAGGTGGGTGTGCACCGCGCAGGCGAAGAAGAGCACCAGACCGGCAGCGGCGGCGACACCGATCCACGGCACGCCCAACAGCCCGAGGAGCAGGCCCGCCGCCCCCGCGGTCTTCAGCGTGCCGATCGGGAAGGTGAGCCAGGACGTCGGCACCCCGGCCGCCGCCATCCCGGGCAGGATCGGCCGGAAGTGGGCCAGCGCGGCGATGCCCGAGAAGCCGGTGGCCACGGTGGCGAGCAGGGTGACGACGACGTACGCGATGTGCATGTGCCACTCCCCAGGACTAGTCGGCGACGCCGACGGTCTGCCCGACCGAGTCCGGCCGGTCGAGCAGGGCGAGCATCAGGTGGGCGACGTCGGCCCGGGACACGGTGAGACCGCCGCGGATGTTCCGCCCGTACGCGGTGCGGTAGCGCCCGGTCACCGGACCGTCGGTCAGCCTGGGCGAGGTCGGCGGTGACCACCCGGGCCGCCGCGCCGGTCAGCCGGGTGGGATCGCGGACCACCGCGGTGACGTCGTGGCCGGCGCCCAGCGCCTGATCGACCAGGTGGCGACCGATGCCGCCGGTGGCCCCGAAAATCGTCAACTTCATCCGCCGCTCCTCCGTCGATCGCCGCTCCACACGGCGGAATCTCGTAAGATATGGAAACCGTAACAGTTGATACGAGGGCCAAACAATATGAGTTCCGTAGATTCTGCGGAAGGGCGTCGACGTCGCCGGTCGGCCACCCGGATCAAGGAGGCCATGCGGGAGCTGAACAACCAGCTCGCGCTCCTCAACCACCACGTCGGCGTACGCCTCTCGCTGCGCGACGTGGACCTGGACTGCCTCGACCTGATCGCCCGGCACGGACCGCTCACGCCGAGCGCGCTGGCCCGCCGGGCCGGCCTGCATCCGGCCACCGTCACCGGCATCCTCGACCGGCTCCAGCGCGGCGGCTGGATCGTGCGCGAGCGGGACCCCGACGCCACCGACCGCCGCTCGGTGATCGTGCGCGCCCTGCGCGAGCGCAACGGCGAGCTGTTCCGCCTCTACGCGGGCATGAACGCCGAGATGGACGAGATCTGCGCCGGCTACGACGAGGCCCAACTGGAGCTGATCGCCGACTTCCTCGGCCGGGCCGGCGAGGCGGGCCGACGGGCCACCGACGAGCTGAGCGAGGGCTGACCGGGGACCGGCGCGTCAGCTCTCGGCGGCGCCGACCTCCCAGCTCGGCACGGCGGCGGCCACGCTGGTGCGCGGTCCGCTGTATTCCATCAGCACCAGCGCGATGTCGTCGTCGAGCCGGCCGTGCACCCACTCGACCAGCGCGGTCTCCAACGAGGCCAGACCGTCGGCGACCGTGCCGTGGCCGAGCAGCCGCCAGGCCCGGTCGGCGGTCGGGAAGAACTCGCCGTCCCGCCGCGCCTCGCCGAGACCGTCGGTGAAGAGCAGCAGCCGGTCGCCCGGTTCGAGGCGCTCCACCCGGGGCCGGACCACCGGCATGAAGCCCAGCGGGGGCGCGGGCGCCGGGGGTTCGAGCGGGATGACCGCGCCCCGGCGCAGCAGCAGCGGCGGCGGGTGACCACAGTTGACGATGGTGAGGGTGCCGCCCCGCTCCTCGACCAGGGCGGCGGTGACGAAGTCCTCGTCGCCCACGTTCCGGGCCACCGCCCGGTCCAGGTCGGTCACCACGGCCCGCAGGTCGGCCCGCTCGTACGCGACGTGCCGGTAGGAGCCGAGCACGATGCTGGCCAGCCGGACCGCGTCCAGCCCCTTGCCCCGGACGTCGCCGATGATCATGCGGACGCCGTACGGGGTGTCCATCACCTCGTACAGGTCGCCGCCGATCGCGGCGGTGGCGGTGGAGGAGATGTAGCGGGCGGCCACCGCGAGCGTCCCCACCTGGGGTCCGAGCGGCCGGAGCACGGCCTGCTGGGCGACCGACGCGAGCCGGGTCAACTCGGCGATCCGCTCCGACTGGCGCTGGCGGACCGCCGCCACGGCGGCGGCGATCGCGGCGGCGAGCGCGATCCCCGCGACGTTCACCGCGGTGACCAGGGAGGTGGTGCCCTCGACGAGCGCGAAGGCCGTCCCGATGCCGGTGGCGAGCACCCCGAGCCCGAGCACCACCCGCCAGGACGCCAGCGCGGCGGCGAGGAGCGGGGCGGCCGCCATCAGCGCGAGGTAATGCACCGGGCGGCCGTCCGCCAGCTCGACGGCGGAGACCAGTGCGAGCAGCCCGAGGGCCGCGCCGATGCCGGCGCGGGATCCGGGGCTCAGCGGGCCGCGGCCCGGCTGGAGAGGTTGCGTGCGTACATCGGACAGCATGCCTGATGGACGTGACCGGGTGAATGAGCCTGGCGGGTGGTCTGTGGAACTTCCGTCCGGCCGCCCGGCCCGGCCCGTACCGCGCCGGTCACCCGGTCAGCCGAGCACCTCGTACCGGACGTCGACCTCGCCGAGGTCGGTCGAGGCGATGGCCGCGAAGGCCGCCCGGGACAGGTCCAGGCAGCGGCCGTCGACGTACGGGCCGCGGTCGTTGATCCGCACGATCACCGACTTGCCGTTGGCCGGGTTGGTCACCCGGACCCGGGTGTTGAACGGCAGCGTCTTGTGTGCGGCGGTCAGCGCGTCCGGGTTGAAGGTCTCCCCGTTCGCGGTCATCTGACCCTCGTCGTAGAAGGACGCGCCGCAGGAGCCGCTGGACACGACCTTCGGGGCCGGGGCGGAGGTGGTCTTCTTCGCGGTGGGCTTCGGGCTGGCGGTGCGGGTCTTGCTCCGCGAGGCCGCCTGGGTACGGGTCACCTTCGGGCTCGGGGTGGCCGTCGGCGAGGGGCTGAGGCTCGGCGACGCGCTCGGCGAGGCAGAGGGGGACGCCGAACTGGGGGTCAGGGTGCTCGGCAGGACCTCGACGGCGGCCGGCTCCGCGGCGGGCTCGCCCGAGGTGAGCTGGACCGCGCCGACGGTGCCGCCGACCGCGAGCACCACGCCGACGACGGCGGTGGCGGCGATGCCGGCGGGCGAGAACTTACGGGTTCGGAAGTGCCTACCAGCCACCACCCGGTCCTTTCGTCAGCGGAACAAACCGGCTGGGACCGTAACGAGAGAAGCACTTCCGAAGTCAACGTGATCATGGTGCTATGCCCGCATTTACCCTGGTACGTGTAGCCGATCAAGCGATCCGGCCTCCCCTGAACGGAGGAAGGATCGCTGGCCGGGGCCGGTGCCGCATCGTCTGGCGCCGGTGCCGCAGGATGAGGGGCATGCTGAGCCGACGCCTGGTCGAACTCTTCCGCTGGGTCGACCCCGGCCCGGACAGCAGTCATCTGGTCAGCGACACCGCCGGCTGGTGGCGCGATCCGACCGTGCTGGCCGGCCTCGGACCCGCCCTGGCCGGGCTCTTCCCCGCCGCCCGGCCCACCGTCGTGATCGCCCCCGAGGCGGCCGGCCTGCTGCTCGGTCCGCTGGTCGCGGTGGCCGCCGGCGCCGGCTTCCTGCCCGCGTACAAGGACGGCGGCGGGCGGCGGCGGGTCGGTGCGCTGCGCTGGGCGGAGACCTCGCCGGACCACCGGGGCCACCGCCAGCGCCTCGGCCTGGACACCACCCGGCTCGACCCCACCGACCGGGTGCTGCTCGTCGACGACTGGGTGGACAGCGGCGCCCAACTCGACGCGCTGCACCGGGTGGTGACGGAGACCGGGGCAGCGGTCGTCGGGGCGGCGGCGGTGGTGACCACCTGCCCGCCGGCCGTCGCCGACCGGCTCGGGCTGCGCGCCCTGCTCACCGGGGACCGCCTCTGAGCACTTGACCTCAAGCGCGGTTGAGCATCGACCATCGCCTGCATGAGCGACGGCATCCTGGACGAGGCGTACGAACGACTGCACCGGACCGGCCCCGAGTTCGAGGGCTGGCTCTCCAACCACGGACCGATGGCGGTCGAGGCGCTGGTCCGGCACGGCCACGGCGCCCGGGTGCACCGCTGGCTCGACGACTACCTGGGCCGGCTGGACGAGCTGCCCCGCGGGCTCCGGCCGGTGGACGACTGGCGGGCCGCCCTCGGCGACCCGAAGCGGGCCGGGGACTGGCTCGCCCACTTCGACCACGAGCTGCGCGAACGCCCGTGGCGGGAGGTGCTCGGCACCTGGTGGCCCCGACTGCTGCCCGGCATCGCGGCCGGGGCCACCCACGGGGTGATCCGGGTCGGTCACGCCGTCCGGGTGCTGCGTACCGACGGGGTGAACCGGGCGCGGCTGGCCGAGTTGGGACAGGCGCTCGGCTACTGGGCCGCCCGCTGGCAGCCGGTGCCCGGGGCCGGTCCGCTCACCGGTCGCTCCGACGTGGCCGCCGCGCTGGCCGCGGTGCCCCGACTCCCCGAGCAGACCGGCGGGATCCGGGACCGGCTCGGCCGGTTGCCCGACGTACCGGACTGGGCCGCCGCGGCGGTGGGACTGCGCCCGCCGGCCGACCCGGCGGAGGCCGAGCGGACCCTCACCGAGTTGGTGCACCGGGCCGGCCTGGACTACCTGCGGTTCGGGCACGGCAACCCGGTGATGCTGGTGCACGCGGTGACCGCGCCGACCGCGGTGCTGCGTACCCTCCCGGCCCTGGACCCGGCGCTGTGGGCCCCGAGCGTCGCCGCGGCCTGGTCGGCCACGGCCGCCGTCACCTCGGTGTACGCCCCACCCACGCCGGCCGCCCCGGCGCGACGGCTCGGCGCGGCCGACGACCCGGGCGAGGTGTTCGCCCGGGCGGCGCGGCACGGCGACGCGCATGTGGTGAAGCTGGCCGACGCGGTGCTGGAGGCGCACGCGGCGACCGGCGACCCGCGGGTACTGGCCGCGGCCGGCTACGCGGGCCGGCTCATCTGACGAACTCCTCCACCGCGGTGCAGACCCGGCCCAGCACCTCGGCCGAGCGGGCCAGCGGGCCGGGCACCAGCATCGAGTGGTCGGCGTCCGGCACCTCCAGCACGTGCGGGCTGAGCCGGCGGGCCACCTCGCCGCTCCAGAGCGAGTCGGCGGTGCCGCCGACGAGCAGGCACGGTGCGGTGGCCCGGCCGAGGGCGTCGACCACCTCCGGAAGGTCGAGCAGCGGGGTCAGCCAGACCGCGCGCAGGCCCCGGTCGGCGGCGAGCGGGGCGGCGAAGGTGCCGAGCGATTTGCCGACCAGCAGGTCGACGCCCCGGTCGAGGACCGGCGTCACCTGCTCGGCCACCCACCTGGCGGTCCGGTCGGCACGCAGGTCACGGGGCACCTGCCAGGTCACCTCGTGGACGTCGAAGCCGAGGCGGCGCAGCGCCTCGCCGACGTACGCGAAGAGCGGGGCGCGCGTGTCGTAGCCCCGCCCCGGCACGAGCACCGCCCGCCGGTCCGCCATGGTCGCCTCCTCGTGCTCCGGCCGACGCCCACGCTAGCCGGAATTCCCGCGACGGGTGGTCCGGCTGCCACTAGCCTCGGCAGGATGTGGCCCCGGATCGGTGGACTCCGCACGCTCGCGCTGGGCAGCCCGGGCGAGATGCGCGCGAACCTCAACACCCTCGTGCTGGCCGGCGTGAAGACCGCCACCGCCGGCCTGCTGACCGACGAGTACGCCGCCGAGAACGAGGAGCTGGAACACGTCGGCGAGCGGCTGGTCCTGGTCGACGACCAGGACGCGCTGGTCGGTGTGGTCGAGGTGACCGCCGTCGACGTGGTCCGCTTCGCCGACGTGTCCTGGGACTTCGCCCGCTCCGAAGGGGAGGGCGACCGGTCCATCGAGGAGTGGCGGGAGGGCCACCGCCGGTTCTGGACCGGGGTGGGCTTTCCGGTCGACGACGACACCCCCGTCGTCTGCATCCGGTTCCGCCTGGTCTCCGCTGGCGACGGCGGCATCAGCACCGGCGACCTCGGCACCTGAGGTGCAAGGAAGGGCCCCTTCTTAACGCCTGGTGCGGGTAAAGGGCCCCTTCCTAACGCCGGGCACCGGGCGGTCAGAGCCGGCGCAGCTCCGGGAGGAGGGCGGCGGCCTTGACCAGCTCGGCCTCGTCGCCGGCGTACCAGCTGCTGGCCCGGGGCCAGTGCGTCACCACGTCGGTGAAGCCCAGTCGCGCCGCCCGGGCGACCTGCTCGGCGAAGAAGCCCGCCCCGCTGAGCGAGAAGACCGGCGCCGAGTCGAGCGACAGGTAGCGGTCCAGGGTGGCCGGATCGCGGCCCGCCTTCTCCAGCGTCTCGTCCATCCGCCCGGCGAGGTCCGCGACCGTGGTCCACCAGCCCTCCAGGTCGTCACCGCCGAGCCCGGTGGTCACCCAACCCTGGCCGTACCGGGCGACGAGCCGCATCGAGCGGGGCCCGTTCGCGGCGACCACGAACGGCACCCGGGGCTGCTGCACGCAACCCGGGTTGTTCCGGGCGTCCACCGCGGCGAACCACTCACCGCGCCAGGTGGTGCCGTCCTCCCGCAGGATCAGGTCCAGCAGCTCGGTGAACTCGGCGAACCGGTCGACCCGCTGCCGGGGTGGCAGGGTCTCCCCGCCCAGCACTGCGGCGTCGAAGCCGATCCCACCCGCGCCGATCCCGAGCAGCAGCCGGCCGCCCGAGACGTCGTCCAGCGCGGTCACCTGCCGGGCGAACGCCGCCGGGTGCCGGAAGTTGGGCGAGGCGACCAGGGTGCCGAGGCGGATCCGCGAGGTCACCGTCGCCGCGGCGGTGAGCGTGACCATCGAGTCGAACCAGGGCCCGTCGACCAGGTCCCGCCAGCCCAGATGGTCGTACGTCCAGGCGTGGTCGAAGCCCCAGTCGTCCGCCTGCCGCCAGCGCCGCTGCGAGTCCGACCAGCGCTGGTCGGGGAGGATCACGATGCCAATCCGCATGATCGCCAGCCTACGGCGGCGGTCCGGGCGCACGGCGCGGCACCGGACGCGCCACGCC
>NZ_JBSGJR010000261.1:0-9054 GCF_053605645.1 Micromonospora sp. NPDC003776 | reverse complement strand
GCGTGGGCTGCCGCCCGCTGGACGGTGGACCAGGCGATCGCCGCGGGCGCGACAGTGATCTACGTGGAAGACCTGCGATCTTTGGAAGCCAAGGGCATGGGCGCCACCCTGAACACGCGGCTGTCCCAGCAGGTCCGCGGGCAGATCGTCGACCGGATGCGGCACCTCGCCGCCGAACACGGTATCGCCGTCGTCGGCGTCCCGGCCCGCAACACCTCCAAGCACTGCCCGCAATGCCTGACCCCGCTACGGCACCGCAAAGCCCCCGACCGGCCCGCCACCCCGGGCTGGAAATGGGCCATTTGCCCCAACACGCAAGGGTGCGGCTGGCAGGGCGACCGCGACCACGGCGCCTGGCGGCGCATCGCCGCCCGCGGCCTCACCCACCAGACCAAAACCGTCACCGACCACAGCAACGGCACCATGATCATCCGGCCCGTGGTCGACACACTCGAAGCCGCCGCCGTCGTCACCCCCACGATCAAGACCAGCCGGGCGGACCGGTCGAAGACCGGCCCCACCCGGCACAAGCCACCACGCCCCGCGCCCAGGCGACGCAGGGCACCCTCCCCCACCCGGCCCCACAGCCGGGCGGGCAAGCGTCCGGAGGGACACGCACCAACGGACCGGACACGGCTGCCCCGCGCAGCCCACCGGCACCAGGACGTGACCACGATCAGCGCACCCACCACCGGCCACCGGCCACGCGGAGCCGCCCTGGGCGCAGGATTCCACCTCCACGCCCACGCGACCCCACCCAGGTGGGAAACGATCCCGGAAACCCAAACCGACCCAGGATCCCTAAGCTAATCAGCGACGCTCAGGAGCTGACCGACGCCGAGTGGCAGATGCTGCTGCTGCGCTGCCCGTCCCGCAGCTTCACCGTCGTGGGGGACCGCGCCCAGGCCCGGCACGGCTTCACCGAGACGTGGCAGGAACGGCTCGGCCCGGTCGGGTTCGACCGGATCGAGCTGGCCTCCCTGACCGTCAACTATCGGACGCCGAAAGAGGTCATGGCGGAGTCCGAGCCCGTCATCCGGGCCGTGCTCCCGGACGCCAACGTGCCGACGTCGATCCGGAGCGGCGTACCCGTCGTGCACGGGCCCGCGTCGGACCTCGGGCCGATCCTCGACACCTGGCTCGCCGCGCACACCGACGGCGTGGCCTGCGTCATCGGCGATCCGGCCTTCCGGGCGGCGTCCCGCGTCCGGTCGCTGCCCCCGCAGCTGGCGAAGGGGCTCGAGTTCGACCTGGTCGTCCTCGTCGACCCCGAGGCGTTCGGCGACGGCATCGAGGGAGCCGTCGACCGCTATGTCGCGATGAGCCGCGCGACCCAGCAACTCGTCATCCTCGGCACCTCGTGACGTCGCACGCCGGCCGGCCGGCCCGGCGCCCCACGGCCGGCGCCGGCGTGTCGGCGAAACGGCGGGACACCCCTCGGGTGAGGTAGTTCAGGAACCCGGTGAGTCCACCAACGACCCTCGTCGTCGGCCGGATCGTCGACACCATCTCGCACAGCCCGTACTGGAAGGACTCTGCGATCTTCGTGGTCGAGGACGACTCCCAGGCCGGCCTCGAGCACGTCGACGGCCACCGGGCCCCGACCCAGATCATCAGCCCGTGGGCCCGGCACGGCGTCGTCGGCAGCCACTACTACACGCAGATCACGATGATCCGGACCATCGAGCAGATCCTCGGGATCCACCCGATGAACCAGAAGGACAGCGCGGCCAGCCCGATGCGGGCGGCTTTCACCCAGCACCCGGACCTCACGCCGTTCACCGCGCTGCCCAACCGCACCTCGCTGACCGCAGGGCTCAAGACCGCGCCCGCCTGTGGCCTGGACACCCCGGCGGCGCAGGACCCGAACGCCGCGGCCGCGCCGTCCGGCACGGTGCCGGCGGGCAAGCAGCAGGTCGCCGCGCAGTGGGATCAGTGGAAGTCGCACCAGCGGCTGACCGGGCCGGACGCCCGGCGCGACTTCGCGAACCCGGCGCAGATGAACCACTTCACCTGGTACGAGATGCACGACTGGACGAAGCCGTACCCCGGTGAGGACAAGATCTTCGCGCCGGAGGACGTGCCGGGGGCCTACCTGCCGTCCCCGGAGCCCGACGGCTGACGGGGATTGCTCCCGAGTGGCCCCTGGCCGGCGGTGACGCCGGTCGGGGGCCACTACTCCGTGAACGCGGTCTGCAGGTCGGTGTCCGAATCCCGGGAGGCGGCCCAGGACGCGAGCAGGCGGAGCGCGTCCTCGGACGGAGAGCCGGGCTCGGCGGTGTAGATGGTGAGGGTCAGGCCAGGTTCCGCGGCCATCTCCAGCCCCTCGTAGGCGAGGGCCAGGTCGCCGACGACGTGGTGGTGGTAGTTCTTGATCCCGGTGCCATGGTGCCGGACGTTGTGCGCGCCCCAGCGCCTCCGGAACTCGTCGCTGCGGGTGCAGAGTTCCCCCACGAGGTCGTGGAGGTCCTTGTCGTGGGGGTCCCGGCCGGCCTCCGTACGCAGGATCGCCACGCAGATGTCGGCGGCGAGGTCCCATTCCGGGTAGAAGCGGCGCGCCTTGTCGTCCAGGAAGGTGAACCGGGCGATGTTGGCGGGACGCTGCGGCTGGGCGTACACGTCGGCGTAGAACGCCCGGGCCAGCCGGTTTGCGGCGAGCAGGTCCATCCGGCCGTTGCGGACGAAGGCGGGGCCGCCGCTGACGGCGTCGAGGGCCCACTGCAGGCTGGGGCGCACCGACCACTGTTTCGCGGCGCGGCGCCGGGGCCGCATTAGGGCGCCGCTGCCGTCCGCGGCGAGGGCCAGATCGAACAGGTGCGCCCGCTCCGCGTCGTCGAGCTGCAGCGCCCGGGCGACCGCGTTCAGCACGGACGGGGAGACGCCGGCGAGGCCGCCCCGTTCGAGCTTCGAGTAGTACTCGATGCTCACCCCGGCCAGCGCGGCGACCTCGCCGCGGCGCAGCCCCGGGACCCGCCGGTTCCTGCCGGCGGGCAGGCCCGCCTGCTCCGGGCTGATCCTGGCCCGCCGGGAGACGAGGAACTCCCGAACCTCTGTGCGGTTGTCCACCTCTCGAACCGTACGTCTCGGGCCGGTCCGGAGGGGTGCTCTGTCAGTACACCTTCCAGGAGTGACTCCCTGATCGGCTCGTGCCGGGGTTAGCTGGGTGGCGGTGAACGTACGCCGACCGCCGCGGGCGGCCGTCGTCGTTCCCGGCTGCTACCAGGCCCGGACCGCAGGATCACCACGGCCGGCGCGGACAGGCCGGGGCGGATGACGGGCCGGGATCGCGGCCGGCCCTTGGGAAAGGAAGAACCCATGCGCGGTGCCGTCCTGCACGCTCCGGGAGATGTCCGGGTGGAGGAGCGGGAGGACCCCCGGATCATGCTGCCCACCGACGCGATCATCCGCCTCTCCGCGACCTGTGTCTGCGGTTCTGACCTGTGGCCGTACCGCGGCGTGGAAGCGGTCCGCGGACCGGCCCCGATGGGCCACGAGTACGTCGGCGTCGTCCAGGAGGTCGGCAGCGAGGTCACGAACGTCAAGCCGGGCCAGTTCGTGATCGGCTCCTTCTTCGCCTCGGACAACACCTGTGTCATCTGCCGCTCCGGCTACCAGTCCTCATGCCTGCACCGGGAGCCGGTCGGCGGGCTCGGCGCCCAGGCCGAGTACCTGCGCGTACCGTGGGCCGACGGCACCCTCGTCGCCACGCCCGACGCTCCCCCCGAGGACCTGATCCCGAGCTTCCTCGCCGCCTCCGACGTGCTGGGCACCGGCTGGTTCGGCGCCGTCGCCGCCGAGGTCGGCCCGGGCAGGACCGTCGCGGTCGTCGGCGACGGCGCGGTCGGTCTGCTCGCCGTGCTGGCCGCCCGGCAGCTCGGCGCCGAGCGGATCATCGCGATGAGCCGGCACGAGCCCCGCCAGAAGCTGGCGGCGGAGTACGGCGCGACGCACATCGTCACCGAGCGCGGAGACGAGGGCGTCGCGCGCATCAAGGAACTCACCGACGGCCTCGGGGCGCACTCGGTGATCGAGGCGGTCGGCACGCAGGAGTCGATGATGCAGGCGATTCGCTCCACCCGCCCGGGCGGTCACGTCGGATACGTCGGAGTCGCCCACGACGTGCGGCTCCCCGGGGACGAGTTGTTCTTCTCCCACGTGCACCTGCACGGCGGCCCGGCCCCGGTGCGCCGGTTCCTGCCCGAGCTGATCGACCTGATCTGGAACCGGCGGATCGACCCCGGCAAGGTCTTCGACCTCACCCTGCCGCTGGAGCAGGCCGCCGAGGGTTACCGGGCCATGGACGAACGCCGCGCCATCAAGGTCCTGCTCAATCCCTGACCACCCGCGCGACCCGCCCCACCCGGAAGGAATCAGAGGGAGACCATGGAGATTCTCACGACTCCGCCGTCGGTCAAGGGACCGGCCGACTGGTTCACCGGCGACGTCTGGTTCGACCAGATCGTGCCCACGACCGGCCCCACCATCGGCCGGTGCAACTCTGTGCACTTCACCCCCGGCGCCCGCACCGCCTGGCACCGGCACGCCAACGGGCAGGTGCTGCGGGTCACCGAGGGCATCGGGCTGACCCAGTCGCGCGGCGGCGAGGTGGTGGTCATCCGACCGGGCGACACCGTCTGGTGCCCGCCGGGGGAGTGGCACTGGCACGGCGCCACCCCTGACCAGTTCATGACGCACCTGGCCATCTGGGACGGCCTCACCCCCGGCCAGAACGGACCGGAAACGGAGTGGGGCGAGCACGTCACCGACAGCGAGTACGGTCGCCGACCGGCGTGAGCCTCGGCCGCCGCCCGCGTCGTCCGCGGCCGGCGGCCGGTATTCGCGTCGGCTTCCCGCCGGCTGCCGGCCACCGAGCAGTCGCTCAGGCGCGGGCTCGGGTGATGCCGTCCAGGACGGTGGTCAGGTTGTGGTTGAAGGTCTCCTCGGCGTTGAGGTGCGCGCCGTCGATGACGAGCCGGGCGACGGTCGGGTACCTGCCGGTTTCCAACATGCGGGTGAGGTAGGGGCCGAGGCTGGCCTGGAAGGCGGCTTCATCGGTGCCGGTGGAACGGGCGGTGCGCCGCTCGGTGACCTCTCTGCGGACAGCTCCGATGATGAAGGCGTTGAGCGCGCCCAGCGCCCGCTGGAGGCCGTCGATGCCGCGTACGGCGGGGGCCTGGCTCAGCGCCGCCGCGGTCGCTTCACCCACGGCGAGCGCATGGGGTCCCAGGTGTGGCCGTCCGCCGAGCAGGTCGGAGAACCACTCATGGTCAAGGGCGGCGTCCCGGGTCGCGCGGGCGATGGCCAGTACCGAGGCCCGCCACTCGGAGTGCTGGCCGACCTCGGCGATCCGGGCGTAGACGGCGTCGACCATCAGATCGAGCAGCTCGGATCTGTTGAGCACATAGTCGTAGAGCCGCATCGGACCGACCCCGAGTTCTTTGGCGATCTTGCGGATCGACAGGCCGTCGAGGCCGTGCGTGTCGGCGAGCCGGATCGCCGTCGCGGCGATCTTCTCTCGGCTCAACGGCACCGGCGCCGCCCGTGGCTGGGGTTCGGGCCGTTCCCAGACGGGCAACGCTTCGTTACCGTACGGTGTATCCATAAATACAGTGTACGGTAGCGGGATGGGAGTGCGAATCGCGATCGCCGGTGGCGGCCTGGGCGGCCTGACCCTGGCCCGGATCCTGCATGAGCACGGCATCGACGCGGTGGTGTACGAGCGCGAGGCGAGCCGATCCGCGCGATCGCAGGGCGGCTCGCTCGACCTGCACCCGGAGTCCGGGCAGCGGGCCCTGGCCGCCGCGGGTCTCGCCGGCCGGTTCCGGTCCGAGGCGCGGCCCGAGGGCGAGGAACATCGCATCCTCGACCCGGCCGGACGCACCCTCGTGCACCATGAGCCACCACCCGGCTCCTACTCCGGGCGTCCCGAGATCGACCGGAGCGCACTGCGCGAGCTTCTGCTCGATTCCCTCCCCGGCGACACGGTCGTCTGGCGGCACCGGCTTGTCGCGGCCACCCCGCGACCCGACGGGGGCTGGGCACTGACGTTCCAGGACGGCCACCGAACCGACTGCGACATCCTCATCGGCGCGGACGGCGCGCGCTCGGTCGTCCGGTCGCTGCTGGTCGACGTCCAACTGTCCCGGGTGGCCACGCTCGTGGAGCTGAACATCAGTGACGTCGACCGGCGCCATCCCGATCTCGCCGAGCTGGTCGGCCCCGGCAACCTGTGGTGCGTCGGCGTGAACCAGATCCTGGCCGCGCAACGCCTCGGCGACGGCAGCCTACGGATCGGGATCTCACTGCGCGCGGACGATCGCCCCATCGACACCTACCGTAGTAAGCGCACCCTGCTGGAGACGTTCGCCGGCTGGGACCGACGCCTCACCGCACTCATCGAGGCCGGCGACGGCGCGCCCACGCCGCGCGCGATCGAAGCGATGCCCATCGATACGCGCTGGGCCAGCCGGCCGGGCGTCACCCTCATCGGCGACGCCGCGCACCTCATGCCGCCGGTCGGCGAGGGCGCCAACCAGGCCATGCTCGACGCCGCCGAGCTCGCCGGCCGACTCGCCGCCAACCCCACCCACCCGGACTCGGCGATCCGGGCGTACGAGGAGGCGATGTTCCGCCGGATTCATCCGATCGCCGAGATGTCCGCACGGGTCCAGGCGATGATGCTGTCCCCGACCGCGGCGGAAGACATCGTCCGCTTCTTCACGGTCCGGCCGGTCGAACCGGCACCCGCCGGCTGAGAACGAGCCGCGGGCACCGGAACTGGTGGCTGCCCGGCTGGCTGGATCGCATCCTGCCCGCCCCGGCCGGCACTGATCGCCGGCCGGGTCAGCCGCCGCCGGGCCTGCCCGGCGGTGACCTTCGGCCCGTGTCCGGCCGCGCCCGCAGCGGGATGCTGGAGGGAGAGGCATGGAGGTGAGCCGGCCATGGCGACCGTGGACCTCAACCAGGTGACCAAGGAGTTCCCGGGCGGTGTTCGGGTGCTCGACCAGGTGAGCCTGCACGTCGACGAGGGCGAGTTCCTCGTGCTCGTCGGACCGTCCGGCTGCGGCAAGTCCACCTTGCTGCGCATCGTCGCCGGCCTCGAGGACGCGACCGGCGGGACCGTCCTGATCGACGGCGAGTCCGTCGACGGCGTCCCGCCCAAGGAGCGCGACGTGGCGATGGTGTTCCAGAACTACGCGCTCTACCCGCACATGTCGGTTCGGGAGAACCTGGCCTTCAGCCTGCGCCTCCGCCACCTGCCCGCGCACCTTCGTGACCTACGCGTCCGCGAGAGTGCGCAGCTGCTCGGCATCGAGGAGCTGCTCGACCGCAAACCGAAGGCGCTCTCCGGCGGCCAGCGACAGCGGGTGGCGACCGGGCGCGCGATCGTCCGTCAACCCCGCATCCTGCTCATGGACGAGCCGCTGTCCAACCTGGACGCCCAGCTGCGGGTCACCATGCGCGCCGAGTTGCGCCGCCTGCACCTCGAGCACCACACGACCACCATCTACGTCACCCACGACCAGGTGGAGGCGATGACCCTCGGCGACCGCATCGCGGTGTTGGCGGACGGGCGGGTGCAGCAGGTCGGCACCCCGCACGAGCTGTACCACCGCCCGGTCAACGCCTTCGTCGCAGGCTTCATCGGCTCGCCCAGCATGAACCTCACCGAGGTGCGGGTCACCGACACCGACCCGCCCACCCTCGACGTCGACGGGCAGCGGTGGCCGGCGCCCGCCGGCCCGGCCCTCGCCGCCGGCCCGGTCCTGCTCGGCGTGCGCCCGGACGCGTTCAGTTGGCCGCCGGCGGCGACCGCGGCGCGGCTGGAGACCACCGTGGTGGCCGTGGAGTTTCTCGGCAACGCCTCGCTGGTGTTCTTCCCGCCGCCCGGAAGGCCGTGGCGCCCGGCCGGGAGCGACGCGGGCGCCACGGCCTGGGTCGCCCGGCTGGACGGTCGCACCGCGCCCCGGGTGGGGGAGCGGCTGGCGTTGGGCGTGGACGTCGAGTCCGCCTACCTGTTCACCGTCGACGACGGCCGCGCGATCCCCGCCGAAGCGGCGCCGGTGCCGGTGCCGGCCTGACCGATGACGGTCCAGCCGGGGGCGCCGTGCCCGCGATGATCAGGCGGCAGGCCGGGTGAGCAGGCAGCCGGTACGGGTGAGGTCGATCTGGTTGCTGCCGTTGAGGCAGGTGGTGAACCAGTAGACCTGCTGGCCGTAGCTCTGCCCCTGGTAGGCGTGCGTGGTGCCGTCGGCGTCCACCTCGCAGGGGTTGTTGAGGGTACACATCGCGCCGTCGTCGTTGCCGGTGTTGTTGATGCCGACGACCCGGCCGCTGGCGACGTCCACGATCGGTGAGCCGGAGGTGCCGTGGATGGTGTCGCAGCCGGTGTCGTAGCGGACCGAGTCGTGCCAGGTCCACTGGTCTTCCCTGAGGGTGGACACGAACCCGTTGACGGCGCAGTTCCAGGTCTGCTTCCAGTACCCGGAGGGGATGAACATGCTGGTGCCGTCCACCGGGTGGGTGTCGGTGATGGTCAGCGCGGTGATCCCGTAGGTGCTCCTGACCTGGGCGAAGGTCCGGGTGAGGCGGTAGAGGGCCACGTCGGTGCCGGTCATCGTCGCGTAGAGCAGCAGGTCGGCGCGGACGGTGCCGGCGCCGCTGCCGTCGGCCTTCAGTAGCGTGCCGGAGCGTCGGCTGCTCTTGTTCTGCAGGACCACGCCGGCGCCGGGCATGCCGCCCTCGTAGCAGTGGCCGTTGGTGAGCATCATCGCCCGGTCGGTGTCGAGCGAGGTGGGGTAGCGGACCAGCGCGGCGGAGCAGTTGCTCAGCGCGATGGTCGCGGTGAGGCTGGGGGTGACCGCCGCGGCGGCGGGGGCGGCGGGCGCGGTGACGACGGCGGCACCGAGCAGCGCCGCGCCGATGACGCCGGCGATTCGCCTGAGCAT
Source organism: Micromonospora sp. NPDC003776 (assembly GCF_053605645.1). NCBI lineage: Bacteria > Bacillati > Actinomycetota > Actinomycetes > Micromonosporales > Micromonosporaceae > Micromonospora > Micromonospora sp. NPDC003776. The sequence continues at coordinate 106 of NZ_JBSGJR010000261.1, read as the reverse complement.
GAGACCTCCTGGGGGTGGTGGGGCCGGCGCGCGCGGCGGGGGGCGGCGCGGGGGGGGGGGCGGGGGCGACAGCCGCCACGACCGCGGCGGGGTGGAGGCGCGGCCG
>NZ_JBSGJR010000260.1:0-9067 GCF_053605645.1 Micromonospora sp. NPDC003776 | reverse complement strand
AAGGCCACCGGCTACACCCAGCGCACCTTCTCCCTGGCCGCCTACGCCGGCCAGACCGTCACCCTGAAGTTCACCGGCACCGAGGACATCACCCTCCAGACGTCCTTCGTCATCGACGACACCGCGGTCAACGTCTCCTGAGCCAACCTCTTCCCACCGGCGTCCGGCGGTCCCCCTCGGGGTGACCGCCGGACGTCGTACCGGCGTCAGACGTCGAAGCTGGCCGGGCGCTCGGTGGCCGGCGCCGGCGGGGTGGCCTTCCACAGGCCGGTCTTCTGCGCGGCGAGCCGGGCCAGATAGGCCGGGTTGAGGATGACGTAGCGCCGCCAGAGCCGCTTCGGCTCCAGGCCGAGCCGCCAGAACCACTCCAGCCCGGCGCGCTGCATCCACGGCGGCGGGTTGCGCAGCAGGCCGGCGTGGTAGTCGAAGGCCGCGCCGACCGCCATCAGCGGCATGTCCAGCAGCGGCCGCATGGCGTACGTGAAGACCTCCTGGCGGGGGCAGCCCAGCCCGACCAGTACCAGCCGGGCGCCGCTGGCCTTGATCCGGTCGGCGATCTCCCCGTCCTCGCCGGGGGTGAGCGAGCGGAACTTGGACGCCTCGACGCCGGCGATCTTCAGCGCCGGGAACTTCCGCTCCAGTGCCGGGACCAGCCGGGACAGCGTCTCCTCGGTGGAGCCGTAGAGGTAGACCGGCAGCCCCTCGTCGGCGAACCGGGCGAGCACCCGCAGGGTCAGCTCCGGCCCGTAGACCCGGTCGGTCAGGCCGGCGCCGTGCAGCAGGTTGAGCGCCCAGCGGACCGGCTGGCCGTCCGGGGTGACCACGTCGAACGAGTTGAGCCGGGCATTGTGCGCGGGGTCGAGCACCCCGGTCATCACGCCGTGCACGGCCAGCGCGGTCAGCGCCAGCGGACGCCGCTCGTGCGCCGCCGCGACGACCGCCTCGGTCGCCCGGGCGTAGTCGGTCGCGTCGACCAGGACGCCGAGGACGTTCCGCTTGCTGCCGGTGGTCATGCCTTCGGCACCCACTTGTCGACGTTGGCCTCGTAGATCTCGCGGAGGATCATCGGCACGTCGTAGGTTATCTTCCAGCTCGGGTAGTGCTCCTCGAACCGGGCCATGCTGCTGACGTACCACTGGTGGTCGCCGGTGCGGGCCTGCTCGACGTAGTTGATCTGCGCCTCGCGGCCGGTGATCTGCTCGGCGATCCGGAACGCCTCGATGTGCGAGGTGTTCGAGTGCCGGCCGCCGCCCAGGTTGTAGACCTGCGCCGAGCGCGGCTCGCGGAAGAACGCCTCGAACGCGGTGAGCACGTCCCGGGAGTGGATGGCGTCCCGGACCATCTTGCCCTTGTAGCCGAAGAGGTTGTACGTCCGCCCCTCCATGACGCAGCGCATCAGGTACGCCAGGAAGCCGTGCAGCTCGGCCGCGGAGTGCGCCGGGCCGGTCAGCGTGCCACCCCGGAAGCAGGCGGTCCGCATGTCGAAGTAGCGGCCGTACTCCTGCACCATCACGTCGGCGGCCACCTTCGACGCGCCGAAGATCGAGTGCAGCGACTCGTCGATCGACATGTCCTCGGTGATGCCCTGGTACCACGGGTGGTCCTCGGGCAGCTCGTACCGGGTCTCCAGCTCGATCAGGGGCAGACTGTTCGGGCGGTCGCCGTACACCTTGTTGGTGGAGCAGTGGATGAACGGCGCCTCGATCGCGTGCCGCCGGGTGTTCTCCAGCACGTTGAGCGTGCCGCCCGCGTTCACGTCGAAGTCCGTGTAGGGCTCCTTGGCGGCCCAGTCGTGGCTGGGCTGCGCCGCGCTGTGGATCACCACGGCGATGTCCGAGCCGTACTTCCGGAAGACCTTCTCCAGGCCGTCCCGGTCGCGGATGTCCACCGCGTAGTGGGTGTAGGCGGGGCCCAGGTCGGCGGCGAGCCGGTCCAGGCTCCAGGCCGTCGAGCCGTCCTCCCCGAAGAAGTACCGGCGCATGTCGTTGTCGATGCCGACCACGTGGAGACCGAGGCCGGCGAAGTGCCGGGCCGCCTCGGAACCGATCAGACCGCCCGAGCCGGTCACCAACGCGACACTCACACGCCACTCCTGATCCATAGGAGGCAGGGAACGAATCGGAGCATAGCGTGACGTGCGGCCCGCCCCGATACGGCGCGAGGGCCCCGCTGTCTGCGGAGCCCTCGTGATGGTGGGGAAGGGGGGAGTTGAACCCCCACGCCCTTTCGGGCACACGGACCTGAACCGTGCGCGTCTGCCATTCCGCCACTTCCCCGTGGCCTGACCTGCAACACCGTATCTCATCCCGCTCCCGCCATCTGCGGCGGGTGCCGGGACATATTACGCTGTCACCGGTCATCGCCACGAGCGATCACCGTTCGTGGCGGACGAAACTGTAGCACGACCTTCGGGCCGCCCACGAGCGGGCCGCCGGCAGCCGGCCGAGCGGCATGTGAGCTGCGGAGGCGGTGTCCGGATACCATCATGGCCTCGGAACCCGAGGAGGAGCCGGTGAGCGTGCTGCAACGCTTCGAAAAGCGTCTGGAAGGCCTGGTCGAGGGGGCCTTCGCCAAGGTCTTCAAAGGGGTGGTCCACCCCGTGGAGATCCTCAACGCCATGCAGCGGGAGGCCGAGGCGCACAAGGCGATCCTGGCCGGCGGGCGCACGTTGGTGCCCAACCGCTACGTGATCGATCTCTCGCCGTACGACCACAGTCGGCTGGCGCCGTACGCCGCCGCGCTGGCCCAGGAGCTGGCCCAGTCGCAGGCGGAGTTCATCGGCGAGCAGGCCTGGACGGTCTACGGGGACGTGATCGTCGAGATCGAGCGCGGCGAGGGGCTGGACACCGGCATGTTCCGGGTCACCGCCGAGGTCTACACCGGTGGCGACGTGGCGCCGGTCTCCGCGCCCGGCGGCTACGACGCCGGCCCGGCCTACCCGGCGTACGACCAGGGTGGCGGCTACGGCCCGCCGCCCGGGCACGGCGCCGGCCGCAACGTCCGGCTGGTCTCCGGCGACGGCCGCACCTACCCGCTCCAGATGGGCTCGACCGTGATCGGTCGCGGCGACCAGGCCAACCTGCGCCTGCCCGACGTCGGGATCTCCCGCCGGCACGCCCGGCTGGACTTCGACGGCGGCCAGGTCGTGCTGACCGACCTCGGCTCGACCAACGGCACGATGGTCAACGGCCAGCGCGTCTCCGCCGTCGCCCTCAACCCGGGCGACATGATCCAGCTCGGTACGACCACTCTGACCTTCCGCGTGGACGGCTGATCCGCGTTGCCGGAACTCGTCATCACCGTCGCCCGGTTCGGGTTCCTCATCCTGCTGTGGATCTTCGTGTTCACGGTGGTCGGGGTGATTCGCCGGGACCTCTTCGCGGGCGCCAGGTCGGGCCGGCTGGTGGCCGCCCCGCGGGGGGTGGGCGCCCCGGCCGGACCGCCGGCGAAGCCGGCGAAGGTGAAGCGGGGCAGGGCCGCGCACCAGCTGGTGGTCACCGCGGGTCAGCTGGCCGGCACCCGGATCACCCTGGGTGAGGCTCAGATCACCATCGGGCGGGCCGAGGATTCGACGTTGGTGATCACCGACGACTACGCCTCGGCGCGACACGCCCGGCTGGTGCCGCGGGACGGGCAGTGGTTCGTCGAGGACCTCGGATCGACTAACGGCACCTACCTGGATCGCGCTAAGGTCACCGGACCAACCCCCGTCCCCCTCGGCGTGCCGATCCGGATCGGCCGCACTTCCCTCGAATTACGGCCATGACTCTGACCCTGCGCTACGCGGCCCACAGCGACCGCGGTCTGATCCGAGACGGCAACCAGGATTCCGTCTACGCCGGACCGCGGCTGCTCGCCGTTGCCGACGGCATGGGCGGCATGGCCGCCGGTGACGTCGCCAGCAACATCGTCATCGGTGCCATGGCGCCCCTCGACGAGGACGTCCCCGGGGACGCCCTCGTCGACGCGTTGCGTTCCGCCGTGGGCACCGCCAATCAGCAGCTCCGCGACACCGTGGACGCCAATCCCCAACTGGAGGGGATGGGCACCACTCTCACCGCGACCCTCTTCTCGGGCAGCAAGCTCGGGATGGTCCACATCGGTGACTCGCGGGCCTACCTCCTGCGCAACAACGAGTTCGCGCAGATCACCAAGGACGACACGTACGTCCAGATGCTCGTCGACGAGGGCCGGATCAGCGCGGAGGAGGCGAGCAGCCACCCCCAGCGCTCGCTGCTCACCCGGGCGCTCGACGGCCGCGACATCGACCCGGAGTACAGCGTCCGCCAGGTGCTCCCCGGCGACCGCTACCTGATCTGCTCCGACGGCCTCTCCGGCGTGGTCAGCGCGGACACCATCGCCGACACCATGCGGGAGTACACCGACCCGCAGCAGTGCGTCGAGCGTCTGGTGCAGCTCGCCCTGCGCGGCGGCGGCCCGGACAACATCACGGTGATCATCGCGGACGCGACGGACGAGGACATCGTCGAGGCGTCCCCGATCGTCGGCGGCGCCGCCGCCCGCGACCGGGGCATGGCCACCTCGGCCGACGTCTCCACCCCGGCGGCCCGCGCCTCCGCGCTCTCGGCCCCCCGGCCGGCTGCGCCGGAGGAGCCCGCGGACAGTCGGGACGACGAGCCGGAGCAGCGCCGACACCGCCCGCTGCGGACCGCCGCCATGCTGCTGGCGCTGCTGGTCATCCTCGGCGGCGGCCTGTTCGGCGGCTGGAGCTACACCCAGCGGCAGTACTACGTCGGCGCCACGCAGGACGGGCAGCTCGCCGTCTTCCGGGGCGTACCGGGCCAGATCGCCGGCCTCGACCTGTCCAGCGTGCACGCCACCAGCGAGGCCAAGCTCGACGACCTCACCCTCGCCGCACAGGAGCAGGTCAAGCAGGGCATCCAGGCCAAGAGCGAGCCGGACGCCGAGCGCCGCCTGGCCGAGCTGACCAGTGACGACCCGGCCAACCCGAACCTGAAGCCGCTCTGCCCGTCCAGCCCGACCCCGACGGCCGCCGCGCTCAGCCCCACGCCGAGCGCCGCCGTCGGCAGCGCCACCCCGGTGGCCCCGTCCGGCAGCGCCACCGCCGTGGCGTCGGCGACCCCGACGCCCGCGCCGACCGCGCCGACCACCACGCCCGACGCCATCCCCTCCGACACGGTCCCGCCGGTCGATCCGGCCGGTTGCCGGTCGCCGGAGTGAGCGTCGGTTCAACCCGGAGGACGCATCCGTGACCGCAGCCGCCGTACCGGCAGCCTCGCCCGCCTCGACGGGCGAGCAGCCCGGCGTACGCCTGGCCCGGTCCCGGCGCAATGCCGAGCTGTCGTTGCTCCTGCTCGCCATGGTGCTGGTGGCGGCATACTCGGCCACGGTCGAGGCGAACGTGCTGGACACGGTCACCTCGGACTTCTGGGTGCCGGCCGCCACGCTGGGCCTGGTGTTCCTCGCCCTGCACCTGGTGATCCGCTGGCTGGCGCCCTTCGCCGACCCGGCGCTGCTGCCGGCGGTCGCCCTGCTCAACGGCATCGGCGTGGGCTTCCTGCGCCGGTACGACCTGGCCCAGGCGGCCCCCGAGCAGCGGGAACACCTGGCCATCTTCGCCGGCACCGGGGGGCGGCAGCTCGCCTGGACGCTCGCCGCGGTGGTGCTCGCCGCCGGGCTGCTGGCGATCATGCGGGACCACCGGTCGCTGTCGCGCTACGCGTACACGCTGGGGCTGGCCGGCATCGTGCTCGTGATGATTCCGGCGGTGCTGCCGTCCCGGTTCTCCGAGGTCAACGGCGCCAAGCTGTGGATCCGGGCCGGCGGGTTCCAGATCCAGCCGGGCGAGTTCGCGAAGCTGGCCCTGCTCACCTTCTTCGCCTACTACCTGGTCCGCAAGCGGGAGGTGCTGTCGCTGGCCAGCCGCCGGCTGCTCGGCATCGACTTCCCGCGCGGGCGGGACCTCGGCCCGGTGCTGGTGGTCTGGATGATCAGCATCCTGGTCCTGGTCTTCGAGAAGGACCTCGGCACCTCGCTGCTCTACTTCGGCATGTTCGTGGTGACGCTCTACATCGCCACGGAACGGGTGAGCTGGCTGCTGATCGGCCTGGTCCTCTTCTTCGGCGGCGCCTACCTGGCCTACCTGCTGGGCAGCACGGTCGGCGGCCCGTTCGCCAACTTCTACCTGCGCGCGGAGATCTGGCTGGACCCGTTCGGTGACCCGTACAACAAGGGCTACCAGCTGGTCCAGGGTCTGCTCACGCTCGGCAGCGGTGGCCTCTTCGGCGCCGGTCCGGGCGGCGGCCAGCCGACCCTCCTGCCCGAGGTGCAGACCGACTTCATCTTCGCCGGCATCGGCGAGGAGATCGGGCTCTTCGGCCTCTCCGCGCTGCTCGTGGTCTACCTGCTGATCGTCGAGCGGGGGCTGCGGGCCGCGCTGGCGGTCCGGGACTCCTTCGGCAAACTGCTCGCCGGCGGCCTGGCCTTCACCCTGGGCCTGCAGGTCTTCGTGATCGTCGGTGGGATCAGCAAGCTCATCCCGCTGACCGGTCAGACCACCCCGTTCCTCTCCGCCGGTGGCTCGTCGCTGATGGCCAACTGGCTGCTCATCGCGGTCCTGCTCCGGGTCTCCGACGGCGCCCGCCGTCCGATCACCGGGGGCGGCCCGGCGGCCCGGCCGACGGGCGGCCCGCCGGAACAGCTGCACGGTGCCCCCACGGAGGTGATCCGGCCGTGAACGCACCGCTGCGCCGCGTCGGAGTGGTCGTGATGATCCTGTTCGGGCTGCTCTTCGCGAACCTGAACTGGATCCAGGCCTACAAGGCGGACGAATACCGCAACAGCGACTACAACGGTCGCGTCCAGGTCGCCGAGTACGACCGCAAGCGCGGCAACATCGAGGTCGGTGGCACCGCGTACGCGCTCAGCAAGGACACCGGCGGGAAGCTGCGCTTCCTGCGCACCTACCCGGCCGGCGAGGAGTACGCCCACGTGCTGGGCTACCAGCCGGTCAACGGGACGGCGACCGGCATCGAGCGCACCGAGAACCAGTTCCTCGCCGGCACCAGCGACCAGCTCATCGCCAACCGGGTGAAGGACATGTTCACCGGCGAGGAGACGGGTGGCGGCAACGTGCTGCTGACCCTCTCCAAGCGGGCCCAGGACACGGCGTACAAGCAGCTCCAGAACAACGAGGTGGGGGCGACCCGGGGCGCGGCGATCGCGATCGACCCCCGCACCGGGGCGGTGCAGGCGCTCGTCTCCATGCCGAGCTTCGACCCGAACCCGCTGGTCAGCCACGACACCGCGGCGGCGTCGAAGGCGTACAACCGGCTCGACCAGGACGAGGACCGGCCGCTGGCCAACCGGGCGCTCTCCGAGGTGCTGCCGCCCGGCTCCACCTTCAAAGTGATCATGTCCGCGGCGGCGCTGGAGAGCGGCTACACCAAGCAGACCAAGATCCCCGCCGGCGCGAGCTGGACCCCGCCGACCTCCGGCACGCCGATCAAGAATGCGGCCGACTCGATCTGCCCACAGGACGAGGTGACCCTGATCCAGGCGCTCACCGAGTCCTGCAACACCGGCTTCGCGCAGCTCGGTGTGAAGCTCGGCGCGGACAAGGTCAAGGAGAAGGCCCGCCAGTTCGGCTTCGAGCAGGACGACCTCACCGTGGGCCAGCTGGGCGAGGGCGGGCTGCCGGTGGCGGCCAGCAAGACCGGGGAGATCACCGGCCCGGACGGCGCGACCGACCCCGCCGCGCTGGCCCAGTCCTCGATCGGCCAGCGCGACGTCCGGATGACGCCGCTGCAGGGTGCGCTGATCGCCGCCTCGGTCGCCAACGGCGGCAGCCAGATGCGGCCGTACCTGGTCAAGCAGCTGCTCGCCCCGGACCGCACCACCAGCTACTACACGGCCAAGCCGCGCGAGCTGCGCCAGCCGGTGAGCGGTCAGGTCGCCGCCGACCTGCGCGACATGATGGTCAGCGTGGTGGAGAACGGCACCGGCAAGTCGGCCCGGATCCAGGGCTACACGGTCGGCGGCAAGACCGGCACCGCCCAGTCCGGCCCGGGCACCCCCGACCACGGCTGGTTCATCGGCTTCGCCCTGGACAAGAACGGCACCCCGATCTCGGCGGTCTGCGTGGAGCTGGAACAGGCCGGCTCCGGCGGCAGCCACGAGGCGGCCCGGATCGCCGGCAAGATCATGGCGGCGGCCATCGCCGACTCCGGGGGCCGCTGACATGCTCAGCCCCGGGGTGCAGCTCGGCAACCGCTACCGCCTCGACGAGCGGATCGCCAGCGGTGGCATGGGTGACGTCTGGCGCGGCACCGACCAGGTGCTGGGCCGGACCGTCGCGGTGAAGAGCCTGCTCCCCGCCCTGCTCGACGAGCCGGGCTTCGCCGAGCGGTTCCGCGGCGAGGCGCGGACGATGGCGACCATCAACCACCCCGGCGTGGTCGACGTCTACGACTTCGGCAGCGACCAGCAGATCGCCTTCCTGGTGATGGAGTACGTCGAGGGCGACGCCCTCTCCTCGACGCTCAGCCGGGTCGGGCGGCTCACGCCGGCTCGGACCATGGCCCTGCTCGCGCAGGCCGCCGACGCGCTGCACGCCGCCCACCAGAAGGGCATCGTGCACCGGGACGTGAAGCCGGGCAACCTGCTGGTGCGGCCGAACGGGACGCTGGTGCTCACCGACTTCGGCATCGCCCGCTCCGATCTGGTGGGCCAGCTCACCGCCGCCGGCTCGGTGCTCGGCACCGCCTCGTACATCTCGCCCGAGCAGGCCACCGGTGCGGTCGCCACCCCGGCCTCGGACGTCTACGCGCTCGGTGTGGTCGCGTACCAGTGCCTCGCCGGCCGGCGGCCGTTCGAGGGGGACAACCCGCTCGAGATCGCCATGAAGCACGTCCGGGAGGCCCCCCGGCCGCTGCCCGCCGACATCCCGCCCCAGGTCCGGGCGATCGTCGAGCGGGCCATGGCGAAGGACCCGGCGGCCCGCTGGCCGAGCGCCGCCGCTCTGGCCGGGGTCGCCCGGCAGGCCAAGCTCGCCCTGTCGCAGCAGGCCCGGGGCGGCGCGGGCCAC
>NZ_JBSGJR010000259.1:0-9094 GCF_053605645.1 Micromonospora sp. NPDC003776 | reverse complement strand
GCATCCGCCGCACCGCGGCCAGCAGCGTCGCGTCCCGGCCGGGATCCTCGCCGCGCGCCTCGGCGCCGGCCACCCGGGCGGTCAGCTCGGCCAGCGGGGGCAGGAACTCGTGCAGCGGCGGGTCGAGCAGCCGGATGGTCACCGGCAGCCCGTCCATGGCGGCGAGGATGCCGACGAAGTCGGCCCGCTGCAGCGGCAGCAGCGCGGCCAGGGCGGCCTCCCGCTCGCCCGGCTCGTCGGCCAGGATCAACCGCTCCACCAGTTCCCGGCGCTCGCCGAGGAACATGTGCTCGGTACGGCACAGCCCGACCCCGCCCGCGCCGAGGCGCCGCGCCCGCCGGGCGTCCTCCGGGGTGTCCGCGTTGGCCCAGACGCCCAGCTGCCGGACCGCGTCGGCGTGGCCGAGCAGCCGGTGCACGGCGGCGACCAGCGGGTCCGCCTCCGGGCTGAGCTCGCCGGCGAGGTAGCGGGCCACCGGCGAGGGCTGCACCGGCACCGCACCGAGCCAGACCCGGCCGGTGGTGCCGTCGATGGAGATCAGGTCCCCGGCCCGGACCACCCGGTCGCCCACGGCGAACTCGCCGCGCTCGGGCTCGATGTCGAGCGACTCCGCCCCGCACACGCAGGTCCGTCCCATGCCCCGGGCGACCACCGCGGCGTGCGAGGTCTTCCCGCCGCGCGAGGTGAGCACCCCGGCCGCGGCGATCATGCCGGGCAGGTCGTCCGGGGTGGTCTCCCGGCGGACCAGGATCACCGGGTCGCCGGCGGCCGCGGCGGCGGCCGAGTCGAACACCACCCGCCCGACAGCGGCGCCCGGAGAGGCCCCGACGCCGACGGTCAGCGGCTCGGGCGCACCGGCGAGGTCGAACGCCGGGAACATCAACTGGGCCAGCTGCGCCCCGGTGACCCGGGTGAGCGCCTCGTCCGCGCTGATCAGCCCCTCCTCGACCAGCTGCGCGGCGATCACGAACGCGGCCGCCGCGGTCCGCTTGCCGACCCGGGTCTGCAACATCCACAGCCGGCCGCGCTCGATGGTGAACTCGATGTCGCACAGGTCCCGGTAGTGCCGTTCCAGGGCCGCCATGATCTCCCGCAGCCGGCGGAAGCTGACCGGGTCGATCCGTTCCAGCTCGGGCAGGGGAGTGGTGTTGCGGATGCCGGCCACCACGTCCTCGCCCTGCGCGTCGGCCAGGTAGTCGCCGTACACGCCGGGTGCGCCGGTGGCCGGGTCGCGGGTAAAGGCCACCCCGGTGCCGGAGTCCGGCCCGAGGTTGCCGAAGACCATCGCCATCACGTTGACCGCGGTGCCCAGGTCGTCCGGGATGCGTTCCTGCCGCCGGTAGATCCGGGCGCGCTCGGCGTGCCACGACTCGAACACCGCGCGGATGGCCAGGAAGAGCTGCTCGTGCGGGGCCTGCGGGAAATCGTGCCCGACGTGCCGGGCGAAGATCTTCTTGTACGTCTCGACCAGGTCGCGCAGCTGCCCGGCGCTCGGCCCGCCCGGCCCGGCGGTGGCCCGTACCGCCGCCAGCTCGTGCTCGAACTCCTCGCCCGGCACGCCGTGCACGGTGCGGCCGAACATCTGGATCAACCGCCGGTACGAGTCCCAGGCGAACCGCTCGTCGCCGCTGCGGGCGGCCAGGCCGCCCACCGTGGCGTCGTTGAGCCCGATGTCCAGGATCGTCTCCATCATCCCCGGCATCGAGTAGCGGCCGCCCGAGCGGACCGCCAGCAGCAGCGGGTCGCGGGGGTCGCCGAGCCGCCGGTCCAGCCGGGACTCGATCTCCCGCAGGTGCCCGTTGACCTCCTCGAACAGCCCGGCCGGCGGCGACCCGGTGGCCAGGAACACCCGGCAGGCGTCGGTGCTGACGGTGAACCCGGGTGGGACGGGCAGCCCGAGCCGGGTCATCTCGGCCAGATTGGCGCCCTTGCCGCCGAGCAGGTCGGCCCGGCTCCGGTCACCCTCGCTGAAGTCGTAGACGTACTTCGACATGGTCCGGCCTCCTCGGCTGCGTCGTTCCCCCTTCTTCGTAGCGGGGCGGCCGGTGGGCCGGGCAGGGCCGGACGGGACCCGTACCGGGCCGGAGGTCCCGAGTGTGTCGGTGCCTCCGCGTATCCTCCGGCCGTGACCAGTGAAGTGCGGCTCCGCCCGGTACGCGACGACGACCTGCCCCTGTTCTTCGCCTTCGAGCAGGACCCCCAGGCCAACTGGATGGCCGCGTTCGGCCCGAAGGACCCTGCCGACCGGGCCGCCTTCGACGCGCACTGGGCCCGGATCCGCGCCGACGAGCGCATCGTCAACCGCACGGTGACGGTGGACGGCGCGGTGGTCGGGCACGTGGCCGCCTTCCCGGTGGGCGAGCGCACCGAGGTCAGCTACTGGATCGACTCGGCCCGGTGGGGCCGGGGGCACGCCACCGCCGCCCTCGCCGCGCTCCTGCGCGAGCTGCCGCAGCGGCCGGTGCACGCCCGCGCCGCCAAGGACAACGCCGCGTCCCTCGCCGTGCTCGGCAAGTGCGGCTTCGTCGTGATCGGCGAGGACTCCGGGTACGCCAACGGCCGCGGCAAGGAGGTCGAGGAGTACGTGCTCGAGCTGCCCGCCGGGGCGCCCGAGGGGTCCGACCACTAGTCTCCCCCGGGTGAACTGGCTGGAACTCGTCGGCTGGGCCGGCTCCGCGCTGCTGGTCTGGTCCCTGCTGCAGACGCGCATCCTGCGGCTGCGCGCCCTCAACCTGGTCGGCTGCCTGATCCTGATCGGCTACAACGCCGCCGTGCACGTCTGGCCCATGGTCGGGCTCAACGTGGTGCTCGCGGTGATCAACGTCTGGTACCTGCGGAAGCTGCTGGGCACCCGGCACGACGAGCAGACCTACCAGGTGGTCGAGGTGGGCACCGGCGACGCCTTCCTGGCCCACACGATGCGGGTGCACGCCGCCGACATCGCCCGGTTCAACCCGGACTTCCGTTGGGATCCGGCCGGGGACCGCTCGGCCTTCCTGGTGGTCCGCGCCGACGAGGTGGTCGGCGTGGTGGTGTCGCACGCCGAGGCCGGCGGCGTCGCCCAGATCGACCTGGACTACGTCACCCCGCCGTTCCGCGACTTCACCCCGGGCGAGTTCGTCTACCGGCGCAGCCGGCTCTTCACCGACCGGGGCTTCCGCCGGGTGGTCACCCCGCCCGGCATGGTCGCCCCGTACTACCACCGGCTCGGCTTCCGCCCCGAGGGCGACGCCTACGTCCTCGACCTGCCCGCGCCGCCCAGCTGACCGGGCTGCAAGGAAGGGCCCCTTCTTAACGCCTCGTGCATAGCAGGGGCCCCTTCTTAACAACCGCCTCCGGGCGCGTCGGAGGATTCAGCCGCCGGCCGGCGGGGCACAGAGGGGCCCTAAGCCGGCCGGGCACCCGGACGGCGACCGGTCGGCCACGCCGGCCGGCCGGGTCGGGTCGAGGGAGAGAACCGGGCGTGCAGAGCTACTGGAGCCAACTGGCCCTGGTCGGAGTTCTGGTGATCGTCAACGCGGCTTTCGCCGGCAGCGAGATGGCCCTCGTCTCGCTGCGCGACAGCCAGCTCCAGCGCCTGGAACGGGGTGGTCGCGCCGGCCGGACCCTGGCCCGGCTGGCCAAGGACCCGAACCGCTTCCTGGCCACCATCCAGATCGGCATCACGCTGGCCGGCTTCCTGGCCTCCGCCGCGGCGGCGGTCTCCCTGGCCAAGCCGCTCGTCCCGCTGCTCGGGGTGTTCGGCGACGCGGCCGAGACAGTCGCCATCGTCGCGGTCACCCTGGCGCTGACCTTCGTCACCCTGGTCTTCGGGGAGCTGGCGCCGAAGCGCATCGCCATGCAGTCCGCCGAGCGCTGGGCCCTCATCGTGGCCCGCCCGCTCGACCTGCTGGCCGCCCTCACCCGGCCGGCCGTCTGGGCGCTGGGCGCCACCAGCGACCTGGTGGTACGCCTCTTCGGGCTGAACCCGAAGCACCAGCCGGACGAGATCGGCCCGGACGAACTGCGCGACATCGTGGCCGGCAACCACGGCTTCACCAAGGAGCAGCGGACCATCATCGCCGGCGCGGTGGAGATCGCCGACCGGCAGCTGCGCGCGGTGCTCGTACCCCGGTTGCAGGTCTTCACCCTGGACAGCGGCACGACCGCGGAGGCCGCCCGGCTGGTCCTCGCCGCGACCGGCCACTCCCGGGCGCCCGTCGTCGGGCACGGCGGGCTGGACGACGCGGTCGGCGTGATCCACCTGCGCGATCTGGTCGGCGTCTCCGCCGACCGGCCGGTCGACGAGATCGCCCGCCCGCCGATGCTGCTGCCCGACTCGCTGCCGGTGGTCGACGCGCTGCGCCAGTTCAAGGCGGAACGCCAGCACATCGCCCTGGTGGTGGACGAGCGCGGCGCGGTGGACGGCATCGTCACCCTGGAGGACATCCTCGAGGAGATCGTCGGCGAGATCTACGACGAGACCGACCGGGACCTCAGCTCGGTCCGCACCGAGGAGGACGGCACCCTGGTCCTGCCCGGCACCTTCCCCGTGCACGACCTCACCGACCTCGGCATCGAGCTGCCCAACCGGCCGGCCGGCGACTACACCACGATCGCCGGGCTGGTGCTGATCTGCCTCGGGCACATCCCCACCGTGGCCGGGGAGAGCGTCCGGGTGGACGGCTGGGACCTCGCGGTCGGCGGGGTCGACCACCACGCCATCACCGAGGTGCGGGTCCGCCGCCGGACCCGCCGGCACCGGCACGACGGCGACGACGGCACCGAGGACGTGGCCGACGCCGAGGACGACGCCCCGGCCCTCGACCAGGCCCGGAGCTGATCCGGGGCGTTCACCCCGCCTCGCTCGACGGGCCGAACGGGAAGCCGGACACCGGCGGCAGCAGCAGCACCGCGTCGGCGGGGTACTGGTAGGTGCTGCGGCCCAGCAGCCGGGCGGCCGCGCGGAGCAGCCACGGCCCCGACGGGTGCAGCTCGGGCCCGATCAGCCGGCTGGTCACCCGGGTCCACCAGTGACCGACCACGATCACGTCGGTGATCCGCAGCCGGTCCGGCGGCCAGCCGCCCCGCACCACCACGTCGACGACCCGCCCCAGCCGCCGCCCGTGCAGGTCGTACGCGGTCCGGCCGAGCAGCTCACCCGCTCGCACGGTGCGACCCCGGGATCCGGTCGACGAGGTGCCGGCGCAGCCAGGACTCCACCGGTGACGGCGGCAGGTCGGCGGAGCGGCAGCGCAGCCGGACCGCGCTGTCCAGCCGGGCGACCTGGGCGAGCGGGACGCGCAGTGGCGGCACCGGCGGGTCGTCGGTGAAGAGGTCGGCCACCGCCACCAGCAGCCGCCCGATCCGGCCGCCGACCCGTTGCCCGAGCGCCCCCTGCCCGGTCAGCAGGCAGTCCACGTACGGGAAGCCCTCCGCGTCGACGGCGAACGCGATGTCGTCGACCCGGCCGACCAGCCGGCCGTCCACATCCACGATCTGCCGGTCGAGCAGTTGTTTGGCGAGCTGGATCCTCACTGTCCCATCCTCGTGATGATCGCCAACGGGATCGCCGCCACCGACGCGACGACGATGAGCAGCAGGAACAGCGCGCCGAGGAGGTTGGTCCACCGCCCGTTGACCCGGTCGCCCAGGTAGTTGCGGTCGTTCGCCACCACCAGGATCGGCAGGTAGGTCAGCGGCAGCACCACCGCGCTGAGCACCAGCATGTACTCGGTGAGCTGCACCGGGTCCACGGTCGTCATCAGCATCAGCACCCCGAGCAGCACGCTGACCAGCAGCACGCTGTGGAACCGGGCCGCCTCCCGGGGGCTGACCCGCTTGCCCCACTGCCAGCCGAAGTACTGTGCCGCCGCGTACGCCGCGGAGAGCCCGGTCTCCAGCGCGGCGCCGAAGGTCACCGCGAAGAAAGCCAGCACCGCGGCCGCCAGCCCGGCCCCGCCGAGCGCGGTCGTCACCGGCCCGGCCACCTGGTCGAGGGTGGTCAGCGAGGTCCCCGACGGGTGGTACGCAACCGCCGCCACGGCGATCAGCGACAGCGCCAGGAACCCGCCCACCGGGAAGCCGATCAGCACGTTCGAGCGGGCGTGCGCCAGGTCCCGCGTGCTCCAGTTCTCCTCCACCCCGCCGGAGGAGAAGAAGAACACCTCGTACGGGCTGACCGTGGAGGCGAAGAGCGCCACCGCCACGAACCAGTACACCGACCAGCCCTGCCCGGCGGAGCTGACGTGCAGCGCGCCGTGCGCGAGCCGCCCCCAGTCGGTCGGCAGCGCGAACAGCGCGACGGCGAAGACCAGCAACGCCAGCCCGGCCAGCCCGAAGATCCGTTCCATCAGCTCGAAGCGCAGCCGCCACAGCACCAGCCAGACCGCCGCCGCGGCCACCGGCACCCAGATCAGATAGCTCAGCCTGGTGGCCAGCTGCAGCGCCAGGGCCACCCCGCCCAGTTCGGCGGCGAGGGTGATCACCGTGACCAGCCAGGACGCCACCAGGTTGAGCAGCGCCACCCGCGGCCCGAGCCGCTCCCGGACCAGGTCGAACACCGCCCGGCCGCTCACCGCCGCGATCCGTCCGGCCATCTCCGCGTACGCGCAGATGCCCACCACGCCGATCAGCAGCACCCAGGCGTGGGCCATGCCGAAGCGGGCGCCGGCCTGGCTCGCCGCCACCAGGTCGCCGATGTCGACGAAGCCGCCGATGGCGGAGAGGACGCCCAGGGTGACGGCGAGCAGCTTCCTCACGTCGGATCGGGGGCGGGTGGTCTCATCGACGCGACGATATCCGCGCGGGACGCCTTTTTTCGGGCGAATCGACCAGGCTGCCGCTCCCGGTCCGGATCAGCCGCCGGTGAGATTCTGCAGCCGCACCTGGCCGCGCGACACCAGCCGGCCGCCCTCGTCGGTGATCTCCACCAGCCAGAGCTGCTGGCTGCGCCCCCGGTGGATCGGGGTGCCCACCGCGGTCAGCTCGCCGTCCCGGACCGCGCGCAGGAAGTCGGTCTGGTTCGACACTCCGACCACCTTGCCCTTGTCGCCGAGCCAGAGCGCACCGCCGATGCTGGCCGCCGTCTCCACCACCGCGCAGTAGACCCCGCCGTGCTGGATCCCGTACGGCTGGTGCAGCTCCGGGCGGACCTGCCAGCGGATCACCACCCGGTCGCCGCTGACCTCGTCGAACTTCAGCCCGAGCAGGGCCACGAAGCCCCCGGTCAGGTCCGGCATCTCCACGGCGGTACCTCCTCGCGTTCGACGGCGCCGCCAGCCTAGCCGCCACCGCCGTCGGCAAACCCGGTACGGGTCGGGGCCCGGGATGGGGGAGAATCGGTGACCGTGACCGACAGCAACCTCCCGCAGGGGCGGGACTCCCTGACCGAAGATCTGCTGTGGCGGGGCCTGATCCAGGACTCGACCGGCCTCGACGAGCTGCGCGCACTGCTCGACGGCGGGAGCGCCACCTTCTATGTGGGCTTCGACCCGACCGCCCCCAGCCTGCACGTCGGCAACCTGATGCAGGTCGTGATGGCGCGTCGGCTCCAGCTCGCGGGGCACCGGCCGCTGCTGCTGGTCGGCGGGGCGACCGGCCAGATCGGCGATCCGAAGGAGAGCGCCGAGCGCACGTTGAACCCGCCCGAGGTCATCTCCGGCTGGGTCCGGCGGATCCGCGACCAGCTCGCCCCCTTCGTCTCGTACGAGGGGGAGAACGCCGCCCAGATGGTCAACAACCTGGACTGGACCGGCGAGATGTCGGTGGTGGAGTTCCTCCGGGACGTCGGCAAGCACTTCCCGGTGAACAAGATGCTGGCCCGCGAGGTGGTCAAGGCCCGGCTGGAGACCGGCATCAGCTACACCGAGTTCAGCTACCAGCTGCTCCAGGCCAACGACTTCTTCGAGTTGCACCGCCGGTTCGGCTGCCAGCTCCAGTACGGCGGCTCAGACCAGTGGGGCAACATCACCGCCGGGGTGGACTACATCCGCCGGCGCGGCGCCGGCCCGGTGGAGGCGTTCACCACCCCGCTGGTGACCAAGTCCGACGGCACCAAGTTCGGCAAGAGCGAGACCGGCGCGGTCTGGCTCGATCCGGAGATGACCAGCCCGTACGCGTTCTACCAGTTCTGGCTCAACGCCGACGACCGGGATGTCACCCGCTACCTGCGGTACTTCAGCTTCCGTTCCCGCGAGGAACTGGACGAGTTGGAGAAGGCCACGGCGGAACGCCCGCAGGCGCGGCTCGCCCAGCGGGCCCTCGCCGAGGAGCTGACCACGCTGGTGCACGGCGAGCGGGAGATGGCCCAGGCGGTCGCGGCCAGCCAGGCCCTCTTCGGCCGGGGCGCGCTCGACGAGCTCTCCCCGGAGACGCTGCGGGCGGCGTTGACCGAGGCCGGACTGGTCCACCTCGACGAGCTGCCGGACGTCGCCGGCCTGCTCAAGGAGTCGGGCCTGGTGCCGAGCCTGAAGGAGGCTCGGCGGGTGATCGCCGAGGGTGGGGCGTACGTCAACAACACCCGCATCGCCGAGGTGGACGCGACGGTGTCCCCGGCGGACCTGCTGCACGGCCGGTACCTGGTGCTGCGCCGCGGCAAGCGCTCGTTCGCCGGTGTTGAGCTGCGCAAATAGCCGTACCTCGACGATGTGACGCGGGACGCGCCCAGCGGATTTGACGATCAAACCGCTGGGCGCGTAACTTTTTCTCTGCCAGCGCGGAACGGACGAAACAGGCGAAAGACCTGGGAGGCCGGAGCGCAGGACCTGGAAACCGGGTGGTGCCCCGGATCTGCCGGGAGGCGGATTTGGCGAGGCGGAACCGACCGGGTAAGGTTTACGGCCGGCAGGGAAACGGACGAGCGAGCGGGAAACCGCAGCGGCCGTCCTGCTGAAATCCTCGGAATGCCCGACGGGAGTCGGTCGAATCGGGGTGCCCGGAAAAGGGGTGGAAGCACGACAAACCGCGAAACAGCGGTTTGACACCGCAGAAACCACCGGGTAACGTAGTAAAAGTGCCCGGCGCGAGAGCGGCGGGTGCGGTGAACGAGATGCCCCGGACGGGGGTCCTCCTGGTGGGGGTTTCCGGATGGTGTGTGGTTGTTCTTTGAGAACTC
>NZ_JBSGJR010000258.1:0-9096 GCF_053605645.1 Micromonospora sp. NPDC003776 | reverse complement strand
GTCGGGCAGTACCAGCGTCGTTTGCGCCAGCGCAGCCGCACTGGTCGACCGGCGACCGGCAGGTCCCGCGGCCGGGTCGTGGCCCACTGCTTCACCCGGGCCGCTCGCTGCCCACACTGCGGGCAGCATCGTGCCTGCTCACAACCGGTGGACACATCCACCACGGGGACGCCCTCGACGTCCAGCTCGACCCGTTCCACCACCAGGCCGTCCAGACCCAGCAGCCGGGTCGTATCGTTGACCATGCTCGCAGCTCTTCACTTGTGACCATCCGATCTAGACACTCAGATGATCACCGATGAGCTGCGAGCCCTCTATATCCGGGTCGCCGTCAGCCGCGAACCCCACTCAACTTCGAAGAGCCACCTTCGGCCGCGCGGTCGCCGAAAGGTGTGCGGGAACGTCATCACGGGGGAGTCGCCGCACGGGTGCCCGTGCGGTCGGGGCGCCTCGACCGGCCGGGCCGTCCGGCTTCGTCCCGCCGCACGATCGGCCGCTGGTCGACGGCGGGTGACCGGCGTCGGAGAGAGCGCGAGTCACGGTGGTCTCGACCGGTCACCGTAATTTAACCAGCGACCGCTATTGAAATTGCGGAGAGGAGGGCTCAGGATGGCGACTGAAGGCGACAACAAGCGGGAGGACAGCGGACGTGACCATCGCACCGGCACCGCGTCGCGTCGACCAGCAACCGGCCCGCGACCTGCTCGCCGCCGAAGAGGCCGCCGCCCGGTTCCTGCGCGCGCTCGGCGTCGACCTGGACGCCGACGGCCTGCGGGAGACGCCGGGCCGGATGGTCAGGGCGTACGTCGAGCTGCTCACCGCGCGCCCGTTCGACCTGACCACGTTCCCCAACGACGAGGGCTACGACGAACTGGTGCTCGCCCGCGCCATCCCGGTCCGGTCGGTCTGCGAACACCACCTGTTGCCGTTCGTCGGCGTCGCGCACGTCGGCTACCTGCCGGGGGATCGGATCCTCGGACTGTCCAAGCTCGCCCGCGTCGTGGAGTTCTTCGCCCACCGTCCACAGGTGCAGGAGCGGTTGACCCGACAGGTGGCGGACTGGTTGGCCCTCGAACTCGCCCCGCAGGGGGTCGGCGTCGTCATCGAGGCGGAGCACCTCTGCATGTCGCTGCGGGGGGTGCGGGCCACCGGCGCCACCACCGTGACCTCCACCTTTCTCGGGTCCCTGCGCGACGACGCCCGCCGCCGGGCCGAGTTCCTCTCCCTCTGTGGAACCCACTGATTGGAGCGCGGGATGGAAGACAGCCGCACGTTCGTCATCGTCGGCGCCGGTCTCGCCGGCGCCCGGGCCGCCCAGACCCTGCGCGAAGAGGGCTTCGAGGGCCGGGTGGTCCTCTTCGGTGCGGAACCCGAACGGCCCTACGAGCGGCCACCGCTGTCCAAGGGCCTGCTGCTGGGGACCACGCCACGGCCGGACGTGTACGTGCACGACGCCGACTGGTACGCCGCGAACCGGGTCGAGCTGCGTACCGCGACCCGGGTCACCGGCATCGACCGCGACGCCCGTCAGGTCGTCCTGGCCGACGGCGAGCGGCTCGGGTACGACCGCCTGCTCCTGGCGACCGGGTCGACGCCCCGCCGCCTGGACGTACCCGGCGCCGACCTCGACGGCGTACGGTACCTGCGCACCCTGGCGGACTCCGATCGGATCGCCGAGGCCCTCACCGACGGGGCCCACCTCGTGCTGATCGGCGCCGGGTGGATCGGTCTGGAGATCGCCGCGGCCGCCCGCCGGCACGGCGCCACCGTGACCGTGGTGGAGGCCGCCGACCTGCCGCTGCAGCGGGTCCTGGGCGACGAGGTGGCCCGTATCTTCGCCGACCTGCACCGCCGGCAGGGCGTGACCTTCCACTTCGGTGTCGGAGTCCGGCAGCTGGAGGGTGCCGGGCGGGTGTCCTCGGTGCTGCTGACCGACGGCACCCGGCTGGCCACCGACACCGTCGTCGTCGGTGTGGGCGTCCAACCCGACGTGGCACTGGCCGAGGCCGCGGGCCTGAAGGTGGAGAACGGCATCGTCACCGACGCCCGACTGCTCACCTCCGACCCGCACATCTACGCCGCCGGCGATGTGGCCAACGCCTACCATCCGCTGCTGGGCCGGCACATCAGGGTGGAGCACTGGGCCAACGCGCTCAACGGTGGCCCGGCCGCGGCCCGGTCCATGCTGGGCCAGCAGGTCGAGTACGCCCGGCTGCCGTACTTCTTCTCCGACCAGTACGACCTGGGGATGGAGTACTCGGGGTGGGTCGCGCCCGGCGGTTACGACCGGGTGGTCTTCCGCGGCGACCCCGCCGTGGTCGACGGCGGGGCGCCGGAGTTCCTCGCGTTCTGGGTCAGGGACGGCCGGGTGCTGGCCGGGATGAACGCCAACGTGTGGGACGTGACTGACCAAATCCAGGCGCTGGTGCGTGCCGGCCACGGCGGGCGGGGCGTGGACCTGGCTGGGCTCGCCGACCCGCGGGTGCCCCTGGGTGATCTGCTTGCCTGAGCACCGGCGGGCTCAGGCCGGTCGGATCTGGACGCAGCAGGCGCCGGGACTGGGTGCCAGCCGGGCGTCCAGGTCGGTGCGGCCGAGCTCGTCGAGCAGGCCGGCGAGGAACGCCTGGTTCAGGCCGCACACCAGCTCGGTCTGTTGGGCGGCGAGTTCGTGGAACGGGCAGTTCCGCAGCCGGATCAGGTCGTCGTCGCCGGCCGGCTCGAAACCGAGTCCCGCCAGGACCGCCATGATCGGCTCGTCGCCGTCGACCTGACGGCCGAGGGACTCCCCGCGCTGCCTCGCCAGCCGGAAGGCGGCGGACCGGGCATCGGTGGGCGCGTCGGCGACCGCCTGGGCGAGGATGCCGCCGATCAGGTCGTAACGCCGTTCCGGGATGGCCAGCGCGATGCAGCCGGGCGCCACCTCGTAGACCTTCGGCGTCCTGCCCCGACCGCGCGGCTGATCCGCCGGCGCCGCGTACCGGGCCTGCAACAGACCGGCGCCGACCAGCTTGTCGAGGTGGAAGGCCGCGAGGTTGCGCGAGATGCCCTGGGCCTCGGCCGCCTCGTCCCGGGTCAGGGTGGTCCTGACTGCGGACGTAGTCGTACAACGCCCGTCGTACCTGATCGACCAGGGCGGTCACCGCCTGCCACGGGGGCGTCGCCATGCCAAGCAGGTTATCACCAGCAAATGTTGTAGAAATTCCTCCACGGGTGCCGACCCGCCGCTGCCGCGTTAGGCGACGTGGCCGGCTCCCGCTATGCCGGCCGGTCGACCAGGGCGGCCAGCTTCTTCGGCGCCAGCACGCAGTAGCTCTCCGTCAGCAACTCGGCGACCTCCGTCCAGTCGGTGTCGTCGTCGAGCACCATGCCGACCACGTCCGCGGCCCAGTCCGGCTTGTAGAACGGAGGGCCGCTGCCGACCAGCCCGGCGATCTCGTCACCAGGCGACCGGAACGTCAACACGCAGATCGGCTCGTCGGTGGCGGCGGCCCGGGCATGGGCGGCCTGGTGCTCGGGGTCCACCGTGAGCACGTGCGCGAACGTGCGCTTGCGGATCCGCCAGCGCGTGCCCACCCACGCCGGCTCCTCGTAGGTCTCCGGCAGCCCGAGGCAGACCGGCCGGAGCCGGTCGAGGATCTCGGGCGGGACGTCACCAGGGCCAGTCACGCCGCGGACGCTACCCCGCCCCTGCGACAGTCTCGGCCCGCCGGACCGGCCACCCGTCCGTTCGGGCCCGTCACCGACCCGCCCGGCGTGTCGGCCCGGCCGAGCGCGGGAAACTGCTCGATTGTCGGTTCCGGGGATGCCGGTACGTCGTACCCGTGGAGTAGGACGGACGGGACCGATGAGTTTCGGCGGGCCGGACGGTCACTTCCCGGAGGCATCGTCGAATCGAGCGGAGGGATCAGGACATGACCGGTGTACGGGTGCTGGTCGGCACACGCAAGGGCGCGTTCGTGCTGACGTCGGACGGCCGACGCGGCGACTGGACCGTCGAGGGGCCGCACTTCGGCGGCTGGGAGATCTACCACCTCACCGGGTCGCCGGCCGACCCGGACCGGCTCTACGCGTCGCAGTCCGGCGGCTGGTTCGGGCAGCTGATCCAGCGCTCCGACGACGGTGGCCGGACCTGGAACGCGGTGGGTAACGACTTCGCCTACGCCGGCGAGGTCGGCGAGCACCTGTGGTACGACGGCACCCCGCGTCCCTGGGAGTTCAAGCGGATCTGGCACCTCGAGCCGTCCCGCGACGACCCCGACACGGTGTACGCGGGCGCGGAGGACGCTGCGCTCTACGTCAGCACCGACGGGGGCGGCAAGTGGACCGAGCTCACCGCGCTGCGGACGCACCCGACCGGCCCGCGGTGGCAGCCCGGCGCCGGCGGGATGTGCCTGCACACGATCATCCTCGACCCGGTGCACGAGGGCCGGATCTACGTGGCCATCTCGGCGGCGGGCGCGTTCCGCAGCGACGACGCCGGGGCCAGCTGGCTGCCGATCAACAAGGGCCTGCGTTCGGGGGAGATCCCCGACCAGGACGCCGAGGTCGGCCACTGCGTGCACCACATCACCCAGCACCCGACCCGGCCGGACACCCTGTTCATGCAGAAGCACTGGGACGTCATGCGCAGCGACGACGCCGGGGCGAACTGGCGCGAGGTCAGCGGCGACCTGCCGTCGGACTTCGGGTTCCCGATCGCCGTGCACGCGCACGAGCCGGAGACCATCTACGTGGTGCCGATCAAGAGCGACTCCGAGCACTACCCGCCGCAGGGCAAGCTGCGCGTCTACCGCAGCCGCACCGGCGGCAACGACTGGGAGCCGCTGACGAAGGGCCTGCCGCAGTCCGACTGCTACGTCAACGTGCTGCGCGACGCCATGGCGGTCGACACGCTCGACCCGTGCGGGATCTACTTCGGCACCACCGGTGGCCAGGTCTACCACTCGGCCGACGGCGGCGACAGCTGGGCGCCGATCATGCGGGACCTGCCGGCCGTGCTCTCCGTGGAAGTCCAGGTGCTGCCGTGATCCGGGTCGTCCTCCCGGCGCACCTGAAGAACCTCGCGCACGTCACCGGCGAGGTGCGGCTCGAGGTGACCGGCCCGGACGCCGGGCCGGTCACCCAGCGCCGGGTGCTGGACACCCTCGAGGCGACGTACCCGGTGCTGCTCGGCACGATCCGCGACCGGCACAGCGGCAAGCGCCGCGCGTTCGTCCGCTTCTATGCCTGTGAGGAGGACCTGTCCAACGAGTCACCCGACGCGCCACTGCCGGAGCGGGTCGTCGCCGGCGAGGAGCCGTACATCATCCTGGGCGCGATGGCCGGCGGATAGTCGCGTGTCCGACGCTCAGCGCTACGTGATCATCTGACTACGTAGAGATGCCTTACGCTCGACGTCAGCCCCGTCGGCGAGGGGTGGCTGCCAGCCGGGTCTCCGGCTCGCCGCGGGGGGGCCGTCCAGCTAAGGGGGCTTGCGTGACCGAGACGGCGGTCCCGGAGGAGCATCGCACCACCTCGCGGCCGCCCACCTCGGCGTCCAGCGAGTCGGTGCTGCCCGAGCTGCGCGAGATGTGGTGGGAGACGGGGCTACGGGCCCGGGCGCAGGCCGGCCTGTTCGCCGTCATCGCCGAACTGCCCCGCCTGGTCGGGGCGGCGTTCCGGATCAGCTGGCGGGCCGACCAGGTCCGCACTGGCGTGGTCGCCGCCGCCACGGTCGGCGCCGGGGTGCTCGCCGCGTTCGGCTTGCTCGCCACTCAGCAGGTCCTGGTCGAGTTGTTCGCCCGCGGGCCGACCGCTGGCAAGGTGGTCGCCGCGTTGCCCGCCCTCGCCGCCCTGGCCGGGGCGACGGCGGTGCGGGCCGGCATTGGCATTGCCACGGGGTACGCGCAGAACGGGCTCACGCCGCGGGTGAACCGGGAGGTGGACCGGGGCCTGTTCGAGATGAGCACCGCGGTGCGGCTGGAGGCGTTCGACGCCGACGCCTTCGCCGACGACATGGAACGCGCCTCCCGGGGCAGCGAATCCGCGATCGGGCTGGTCCAGGCCGCGATCAACCTCGGTGCCGGTCTGGCCGGTCTGGCCGCCATGGCGGTGGCGGTCACAGTCATCCATCCGCTGTTGCTGCTGGCTCTCCTGGTCGCGACGCTGCCGAAAGCGTGGGCCTCGCTGCGGGCGGGCCACCTGCAGTACCAGACCTACACCGCCGGGTCGGTACGGCGACGCCGGCTGTGGCTGCTGCACCGGCTGATGGCCGAACGGGTGTCGGCGCCGGAGCTGCGCTCATACGGCCTGCGCCGATTCCTGCTCGATCAGTACGACCGGGTCATGGGCGTGGAGACCGACATCCAGCTCGCCCTGGCCCGCCGGGTCACCACCACCATGGCGGTCGGGTCCATGATCGGAGGAGTGGCGACCGGTGCGGTGTACGTGCTGCTCGGGCTGCTGCTGGTGAACGGGCACATCCCGCTCGCCGCCGCGGCGACCTGCGTGATCGCCCTGCAGTCGGCGCAGCGGTCCCTCGGCATCGTGACGTACCAGGTCGACCAGGTCTACACCGAGGGTCAGCACTTCGGTGACTACACCGGCTTCATGGCCCGCGCCGCCGCCTACCTGCCCGACCGGTCCGGCGGCCAAGCACCGCAGCCGCTGCGGGAGCTGACCGTGCAGCAGGTCAGCCTGCGCTACCCCGACCGGGACACCCCCGCGGTGGACCAGGTGACACTCACCATCCAGGCCGGTCAGACCGTGGCCTTCGTCGGGGAGAACGGCTCCGGCAAGACCAGCCTCGCCGCGATGATCGCCGCCCTGCGCGCCCCGACCGACGGCGTCATCTGCTGGAACGGGCGGTCCCTGGACGACTGGGACACCACCGGCCTGCGGGCCCGCATTGCCGTGGTCACCCAGGAATACCACAAATGGCCCTTCACCGCGGCCACCAACATCGCCATCGGTGACATCGACACGGACCCCCGTCCGGACCGGATCGAGGCGGCCGCCGCCCGGGCCGTCGCCCACGACATGATCGTTGCCCTACCTTACGGCTACGAGACCCTGCTCGACCGGACCTTCGCCCACGGTCAGGACCTCTCCGGCGGCCAGTGGCAACGCATCACCGCCGCCCGCGGCTTCCTCCGCGACGCCGACCTGCTCATCATGGACGAACCCTCCTCCGCCCTCGACCCCCGCGCCGAGGACGCCCTGTTCCAGGCGATCCGCGACCGGCAGGGACGGGCCACCACCATCCTCATCACCCACCGCCTGGCCAACGTCCGCCACGCCGACCGGATCTACGTCCTGCACGACGGCGCCCTGACCGAGGCCGGCAACCACGACGAACTCATGACCGCCGGCGGCCGCTACGCCGAACTGTTCACGCTCCAGGCCGCCGGCTACGACGCCGCCCCGGCCCCGCCCCCACGGCAGCGCCCGCCCGCCACGCCCTGACGAGGATCCCGAGGACCGGCCCCGCTGGTGACCGGGGCGGCCACCAGCGGGTTTCCGGTGCTACCGGTCGAGGGAGGCGGTCGCCACACCGCGCCCGGTCTCCAGCGCGGCGAGCAGCATCGGCAGTGCCCGGTGCAGCTCCCGCTCCCAGTACGGCCAGCTGTGGGTGCCCGGCCCGTAGAAGTCCGTCTGCACGGCCACACCCCGTGCACGCAGCTCCGCGACGAAGTCGACGTTCTCCTGGTAGATGAGCGCCTCCAGACTGTTGGTGCGCCCGGGCGGATCGAACGGACCGCCGGCGGTGCCGTCGCCGCTGGCCACGAAGAGCGCCGTGTGCCGCAGCTGCTTCACCAGGTAGTAGGGGTCGTGCGCGGCCCAGACGTCCCGCTGCGCCACCGGGTCACCCCACAACGCGTACGGGTCCAGGCCGGTGCGGCCGAAGAACGGCAGCCAGTAGGACGGGTCCCGCAACGGGTGCACGACCCCGCTGAACGACGCCGCCGCGCGGAACATGCCCGGGTTGCGGGCCGCGTACGACATCGCCCCGAAGCCGCCCATCGACAGGCCGGCCACCACGCGCTTCGGCCCCGCGCCGTAGCCCCGCTCGATGATCTGCCGTACCTCGGTCAGGTGGAAGGTCTCCCACGCCGGGGCGCCGCCCTGGCCGGCGTTCCACCAGTCGCTGTACCAGCCGGCGGCGCCGGCCTCGGGCATGACGACCAGGACGTCCCGCAGCTCGGGGATGCTCGCCACGTCCGTCGACCGGGTCCAACTCACGTACGAGTCGCAGCAGCCGTGCAGGAGGTAGAGCACGGGCCAGTGGTCTCCCGGGGCCCGCTGTTCCCAGCCGACCGGCGTGAGCAGCCGTACGGGGGCGGCCCGGCCCAGCGCCGGCGACTCGATCGTGAGGTCGACCAGCCGGGGGCCGACGACGGTCTCCTGGGCGACGTACGCGCCGTCGGACGCCCGGACCGGGGCCGGGTCGGCGACGCCTGCGGTCGCCGCGAGCGCGGGCCCTGCCGGCAGGGCGGGTCCGGCCAACGCCAGTGCGGCGGCGAAGACGATCCCTGCTACCAACGATCTCCTCATGACTCCTCCTGAGCGGTGACCGGATGGCCGTCATGGTTCATGGCGAAACATGCTGATCGTTGCGTTCCGGGTCGGATGAGGCACAGCCGTCCAGGCCGGACAAGCGGTGAGCGGGCGGGCGGGAGCGATGACCGGCCGGTGTGGCTCGACGAGTGGTCCCGGCGCGACGTCGCGGTGCCGCCCGGACCGCCGAGGACGGTCAGGTCGCCGGCGGCGGCTCAGGCCACGCCGAGCCAGACGAGGCTGACCAGCCCGGCGAGCAGGCAGTAGACCGCGAACGGGGTCAGCGTGCGGGTCTCGAAGTAGCGGGTCAGGAACTTCACCGCGGCGTACGCGGAGAGCCCGGCGGCGAGGCTGCCGGCCAGCACCTGACCCCGGATGCCTGCGCCGAGGTCGCCGAACAGGTCCGGCAGCTTGAGCACGCCGGCGGCGAGGATCACCGGGGTGGCCAGCAGGAACGAGAAGCGGGCGGCGTCCTCGTGGGTGAACCCGCGCAGCAGCCCGGCGGCCATGGTGGCCCCGGAGCGGCTGATACCGGGCAGCAGGGCGAGGATCTGCGCGGCG
>NZ_JBSGJR010000257.1:0-9116 GCF_053605645.1 Micromonospora sp. NPDC003776 | reverse complement strand
CGCCGCGCAGTGCGGCGCACCCGCCCGCGTCGTGCTAGGGGCCGCTCACCCCTTGTCCCCCGAACTCGGTCCAGTTGAGGTTGAACAGGTTGGCGCCGGTCTGACCACCGGTGACCGACCGGAACACGAGGTAGACCTTGTGCAGGCCGCCGGGATCCGTGATCGGGAAGGTCTGGCTCTGCCAGGTCCCGGGGTCACCGGTCGAGGTGAGCGCCGCGGTGGTCAGGATCGGTCCGTTGACCGCGTCCAGGTGGACTTCCACGGCGGCCATCGCCCCGCCGGCCGGCACCTGCGTCGACGTGCTCGCCACCCGGAAGGTGAGCGAGTTGACGTTCTTCAGGTTGAAGGGGCCGTTGAGCGCCATCCAGTCGCCGCTGCCGAGGCTGCCGCGGTGCTGGCTGCCACCCGCCGGGTCGTTCGTCGTGGCGACGGTCGTCCCGGATTCTTCGGTGACGAACTCGACCTCCTGCCGCTTCTGGCGGACGTTGTTCTGCGCGACCGTGGTCAGCGCCGGCACCCCGCCCGGACCGCCCAGGTCGGTGTAGGAGGCGCTGATGACGCCGAAGACGTTGCCGCCGTGCGACACGTCGTTGGCGTCGGTCGGCAGGACCCCGGTGCAGCCGTTGACGGTCTGCTCGGCGTGCCCGTGGGTGTCGTGGCCGAGCACGAACGTCACCGCGACGCGGCTGCAGTCGATCGTGCCGTCCTCCGGGTCGGTGACCGTCACCGAGAACGGGATGGTGTCGCCGAAGGCGAACGTGCCGCCCTCCACCGGGGTGTTGATGGTCACCTTGGGAGCGGTGTTGCCCACTGTGATGGTGGTGTTCGCGGACGCGGACTTGCCGCTGGAGTCCAGCACGGTCAGCCGGGCCGTGTACTGGCCGGCGGTGGTGTAGGTGAACTGCGGGTCGGGGTCGGTGGAGTCGACGACGCCGTCGCCGTTGAAGTCCCACTCGAACCGGATCGAGTCACCCGGGTCGGGGTCGCGCGAGCCGGCGCTGGAGAACTGCACGGTCAGCGGCGCGGAGCCGTTGGTCGGGGAGGCGGCGAGCACCGGCGTCGGCGCGCGCTGGCCCTTGACGTAGTCCCACCGGTACAGGCCGGCGTCGTTGTTGACGTTGAAGAAGCCGTCGCCGTAGCCGAGGAGGTAGAAGTGCCCTGTCCCGTCGAACTGCATGTCCATCGGGTTGTCGCACTCGAACGGGTTGCTGGTGTCCGGCACCCGCCGCGCGTTGAGGCCGCCGCAGTCCAGCAGGTTGTTGATCTTGAAGATGCGGTTCTGCGAGTCGAGCCGGACCTCGCGCAACGTGTCCCGGGTGAACTCGCCGACGAAGACCGCGTTGTCGTAGTACGGCGGCAGCTTCGTCGGGTCGGTGTTGTTCGGGTCGAAGTGGTACTTCGCCGCGCCCTGCGGGCCGACGCCGCCGGTGCCCAGCTCCGGGAACAGCCGCGGGCAGGTCGTGGCGCCCGAGCCGTTGTAGTACGCCAGGCACGGCGTGCCGATCGGGTTGTTCGCCCGGTTCTCCGGCGTGTACGAGTACCAGATGTCCGGGTTGGTGATCGGCGGGCCGTACTCCAGGCCGGGCTCGACGGTGGGTCCACCGTTGAGGTTCCAGCGCGAGTTGTTCTGCGGTCCGCGGGTCGGGTTGTCACACTCGAATGTCTGCGCCGGGTTGTCCAGCGGGGTGGAGGTGTTGAAATTCCACCGGTAGTAGGGCAGGTCGGTCTTGTAGCACAGCGGCCACCCGTAGTTCGCCGGCTTACGGACGATCTCCACCCGGCCGGTGCCCGCCGGGCCGCGGAAGTTCTGCGGCGTCTGCGAGTCGGGTGAGTAGTCGGTGATGTAGGCGACGTCGTTCTCGTCGACCTGGATCCGGAACGGGTTCCGGAAGCCCATCGCGTAGATCTCCGGGCGGGTCTTCTCCGCGCCGACCGGGAACAGGTTGCCCGTCGGCACCGTGTACGCCCCGCCGAAGTGGTTGGCCTCGCCGGAGGCGATGTCGCCGTCCTTGACCGTGATCCGCAGGATCTTGCCGCGCAGGTCATTGGTGTTCTGGGCGGACCGCCGGGCGTCCACGAACGGGGCGTTGTACTGACCACTGGTGGTGAGCTGGTCGTTGAA
Organism: Micromonospora sp. NPDC003776; assembly: GCF_053605645.1. Taxonomy (NCBI): domain Bacteria; kingdom Bacillati; phylum Actinomycetota; class Actinomycetes; order Micromonosporales; family Micromonosporaceae; genus Micromonospora; species Micromonospora sp. NPDC003776. Next base: position 6,994 of record NZ_JBSGJR010000257.1, on the reverse strand, counting down.
CGGGGAGAAGCCGCCGGAGTTGCCGCCGCCGGCCGGCGTGTCGTCGCCGGTGACCAGCCAGAGGTTGCCGTGCTTGTCGAAGTCGATGTCGCCGGCCACGTGGCAGCAGGCGCCGCGGTTGACCGGCACGCGCATGATCTCCTGCTCGGACGCCGTGTCCAGGTGGGCGGGAGTGTCCGCCGTCGCGTCCACGAACTTGAAGCGGGAGAGCTGGAAGTAGCCGACCCACGGGTCCCACACCGCCGGCGAGTCGCCGGTGTTCGGGGCGTTCGCGGCCGGCGTGGTCTGCGTGACGATCTCTCCGGTGGAGAGCTTCACGTCCTTGACGGTCGGTGGCGCGTAGTAGAGGTAGACCCAGTGGTTGCTCGCGAAGTCCTTGTCGATGCCCGGCCCGTACAGGCCGTCCTCGCTGGCGGTGTAGACCGGGATCTGGGCCAGCACGGTGGTGGTGTTGGACTTCGGGTCGTGCAGCCGGACGCCGCCGCGGCGGTCGGTCTGGATGACCCGGTTGTCGGGCAGGACGTCGAAGCCGATCGGCTCATTGGTGTTCGGCGGGAGCGCGACGGCGGTCTGCTGGTAGTTGGCGAGCACGGTCGCGCCGCAGTCGGAGTAGACCGGGTCGGCGCGCCCCGCGGCCCACTTGATCGCGCCACCCAGGTGGGATCGCAGGTTGGTCTCGCCGAAGCCGGCGGCGGTGTTGCCGAGCGCCGTGTAGAACGAGCGGCCACCCTGCCAGTCCTTGCACCAGGTCACCGGGTGGTCGGCGCCCATCGTGCCGCCGGTGATGCCGGTGACCGTGCCGCCCCAGGGCTGCTGCGCGAAGGTGTCCTCGACGACGGTGGCGAGGACGTGGCTCTTGCCGCGGACGTTGGACTGGAAGTTGTACCAGGCGTCGCTGCGGGTCCAGTACTCCGGCAGGTTCTTCGACGCGTCGTGAACCCGGTCGGCGACCTTGATGGTGCCGGGCTGGACATCGGTGCGGCCGGAGGCGCGGGTCCCGAGCACGTTGGACAGGAACTGCCAGCCGGGCTGGGCCTCGATCGCCGAGCCGATGCCGACGAACCCGCCGCCGGCACGGTAGTACGACTCGAACGCCGCCTGTTGGGCCGCGTTCAGCACGTCGCCGGAGGTGTTGAGGAAGACGACCGCGCGGAACTTCTTCAGGTACGCGGGGTCGAACTTGCGGGCGTCGTCGGTCGTCTGGACGCTGAACCGCAGCTGCTCGCCGAGTTCTCTGATGGCTTCGACACCGGCGGTGGTGGCCGCCGCGTCGACGTTCGTGGACTTGGTGAAGACGAGGACCCGGTACTGGATCCCGTCGCTGGCGGGGGCGGGTGCCGCCACGGCCGGGGCCGATGCGGACGCCGGGCCGACGAGGGTGGCGCCGACGAGCGTCAGCAGGCCGGCGAAGGCGGTGAGGCGGCGGCCGAGAGGTCTGCGCATGGAACCTCCTTGCGAGGGCACGACCGACTGGCGGACCGTCGCGAAGCGGCGGCCCGGGAACGGTGCGGTCGGGAACCGTGTGGAACGGGATCGGTGGGATCGGCGCGGTGCGCCGGTACGGCCGGAGAGACGGCGTACGGGGATGATCGGTCGCTGTGCTGGTGTGCGGTGCGCCGAGGTCCGCTCCAGTGTCGCCGGGGGTGCAGCTCGGCGGGCGAGTGACTGGTTGGCGGCCTTCGGCGTGACTCTATATCTGCGCAACCCCCAAAGAAAGACTCTGTTCCATGGAAGTTTCCTTTCGAATAGCGCAGCTTTTGTTCGTACGAGCGGAAGTTACGGCCAGCTGACCCCAAATCGGGCGCGGGGTCGCTCCAGTGGCTCGCATGGCCGTTGCCGGGACGGGTACGCCAGGTGCCGTGACCACGAGCCGGGAGCTGACGCGGCGGGAGTGAACATGGGGCGCTACGACGACGAGGTGACCGGGCTGGCGGCGCCGCTGGACGATCCGGGTGACCTGGACGTGCTGCTGGACCGGATCGGGGATGCCCGGGTGGTGATGCTCGGCGAGGCGAGCCACGGCACCCACGAGTTCTACACCTGGCGCGCGGCGATCACCCGGCGGCTGATCGAGGAGAAGGGCTTCTCGTTCGTCGCGGTCGAGGGTGACTGGCCCGACTGTGACCGGGTGGACCGCAGTGTCCGCTGCCAGGACGGCGCGCCCGGCGACCCGCGGGACGCCCTGTCCACCTTCGAACGCTGGCCCACCTGGATGTGGGCCAATGAGGAGGTCGTTGACTTCACCCGCTGGCTGCGTACCCGCAACGCGGGGGTGGACGAGCCGGACCGGGCCGGCTTCCACGGCCTGGACGTGTACTCGCTGTGGGAGTCGCTGCGCGAGATCATCACCTGGTTGCAGGAGCATGACCCGGAGCAGGTGCCCGCGGCGCTGGCCGCGTACCGCTGCTTCCAGCCGTACGACGAGGACCCGCAGCAGTACGCGCTGGCCACCCGGTTCGTGCCGAACAACTGCGAGAACGAGGTGGTGGACCTGCTCGTCCGGCTGCGCGAGCGGGCCGTCGCCGACGGGGCGGGCCGTTTCGGGGCCTGGCAGAACGCGGAGGTCGTCGCCGGGGCCGAGCATTACTACCGGACGATGGCGCGTGGTGGCCGCCAGTCGTGGAACGTCCGCGACCGGCACATGGACGACACCCTGGACCGGTTGCTGCGGCACTACGGGCCGGGCTCGAAGGCGGTCGTCTGGGCGCACAACACCCACGTCGGGGACGCCCGCGCCACGGACATGACCGACGCGGGCGAGGTCAACATCGGCCAGCTCGCCCGGGAGCGCTACGGGCCGGAGCAGGTGGTGCTGGTCGGTTTCGGCACGCACCACGGCACGGTGGTGGCCGGGGACGCGTGGGGCGCGCCGATGGAGGTGATGCCGGTGCCGCCGGGGCGCCGACACTCCCTGGAGGAGGCGCTGCACGGCGCGGCTCCCGGGCGGGCCCTGTTCGTCTTCCCGCGCGACGGCAAGCCCGACGTGCTGGGCGATGAGCTCGACCACCGGGCGATCGGGGTGGTCTACCACCCGGAGCGGGAGAGCTTCGGCAACTACGTGCCGACGGTGCTCGGCGACCGGTACGACGCCTTCTGCTGGGTCGACGAGACCCAGGCGCTGCGGCCGCTGCGCGTTCGGCCGGTGGGCCTGGCCGAGCCCGAGACGTACCCGTCCGGCTTCTGAGCACGGCGGCGGCCGTTTGCCGCCGGACCTCCCGGGCAATCGCGCGGCGGACCACCGTCAACGGGAGGAGCAGGTGATGAAGATCCACGATCCGGCCAGCCAGGCGATGCAGAAGGACTACGACGTCACCGACATCGAACGCCTGATGGGCAAGAAGGACTGGAAGAGCTACGACGACGTGATCGGCTGGCTGAAGAAGTCGGGCGACGAGGACCGGCGGTTCACCCCGGGCGAGGTACAGCACATGATCGACGACTTCTCCCGGCTACGTGACCGCGGGATGGACTTCGTGCGTGATCCCGAGAAGCTCTGCGACCAGCTCAAGAAGAGCCGGTAGCCCGCAGGTGGCGGAGAGCCGAGGGGCCTGATGCGGCGCGAGGTCAAGGTGGAGCCGGCGGTCACCGAGTCGGTGGGGCTGGCGGACGTGGCGTGGGAAAACGCGCGGCGGGACCCGGACGCGGTGCAGTTCCGGCGGCCGGACCCGGACGCCCGCACCTGGCCGCCCGCGCCCGGCGACCCGTCGACGGTGACCTGCCGCCAGTTCCACGACGACATGCTGGCCGTGGCGCGCGGGCTGGTCGCGGCCGGTGTGGCGGCGGGGAGCCGGGTGGCGCTGATGAGCCGCACCCGCTACGAGTGGACCCTGGTCGACTATGCGGTGTGGATGGTCGGCGCGGTGACCGTGCCGGTGTACGACACGTCGAGCGCCGACCAGCTGGCCTGGATCCTCGCCGACTCCGGCGCGGTGGCGTGCGTGGTGGAGACGGCCGAGCACGCCGCGCTGCTGGCCGGCGTACGCGACCGGCTGCCGCAGCTGCGCGAGGTGTGGCAGATCGACGCCGGGGACCTGGTCCGGCTGGCGGAGCAGGGCCGGGCCGTCGGCGACGAGGTCGTCCACCAGCGGCGGGACGCGGTGTCGGGTACGGACCCGGCCACGATCGTCTACACCAGCGGGACCACCGGGCGGCCCAAGGGCTGCGTGCTGACGCACCGCAACATCCACCTGGACGTCGCCAACGCGGTCGCGGCGCTGCCGGAGCTGTTCAACCGGGGGGCGTCGACGGTCCTGTTCCTGCCGCTGGCGCACGCGTTCGCCAGGATGATCCAGGTGGGGATGGTGCAGACCCGGGCGACGATGGTGCACAGCCCCAGCGCGCGGGGCGCCTTGGACCAGCTGCGCCGGTACCGGCCGACGTTCGTCCTCGCGGTGCCGCGGGTGTTCGAGAAGGCGTACACGGGTGCCCGGCAGAAGGCCGCCGACCAGCATCGGGGGTGGCTGTTCGCCGTCGCGGACCGGGTGGCGGTGCGGTACAGCCGGGCGCTCGACGCGCCGTCCGGCCCCGGCAGGGGCCTGCGGCTGCTGCACGGTCTGCTCGACCTGCTGGTCTACCGGAAGCTGCGGGCCGCGTTCGGCGGCCGGTGCCGGGTCGCCATCGTCGGCGGCGCTCCGCTCGGTGAGCGGCTCGGGCACTTCTTCCGCGGTGCGGGCCTCACCACCCTGGAGGGGTACGGGTTGACCGAAACGTCCCCGGCGCTGGCCGCGAACCGGCCCTCGGCGATGCGGATCGGCACCGTCGGCCGGCCGCTGCCCGGCGTGGAGTTGGCCATCGCCGACAGCGGGGAGATCCTCGTGCGCAGCGAGGTCGTGTTCCGGGGCTACTGGAACAACCCGACCGCGACCCGCGAGACGTTCACCGCCGACGGCTGGTTCCGCACCGGCGACCTCGGCAGCCTCGACGACGACGGCTATCTGCGGATCACCGGACGGACCAAGGAGATCATGGTGACCGCGGAGGGGAAGAACCTCGCGCCCGCCCCACTGGAGGACCGGGTCCGCGCGCACCCGCTGGTCAGCCAGGCCATGCTGACCGGCAACGGCAGACCGTACGTCGCGGCCCTGGTGACCATCGACCCGCAGGCGTGGTCCCGGTGGCGCGAGGCGCACGGGCACCCGCGCGCCTCGGTGGCGCAGTTGCGCGAGGACCCCGCCCTGCGCGGCGAGATCCAGCACGCGATCGACCAGGCGAACCGGTCGGTCTCGCACGCCGAGGCGATCAAGACCTTCCGGATCCTGCCCGACGACTTCACCGAGGCCAACGGCGAGCTGACCCCCACCCTGAAGATCCGACGCGAGGCGGTGCAGCGGCACCGCGCCGCCGACATCGACGCCCTCTACCGCGGCCACTGACCACCCGGCGGCTCCGGTTCGTGGGGCGATGGCAGTCGCCGTCAACCCCGGTCACACAGTGCGGGTCAGTTCTTCTCGCAGCGCATCCACCGTCGATTCGATGTGCGCCTCGGAGTGGGTCGCATTGACGAAGAAGCGCAACCGTGCGGCGCTCTCCTCGACCGCGGGGTGAAGGATGGGCTGCACGTTCACGCCGCGCTGCCGCATCCGGTCCGCCAACAGCAGCGCTCTCGCCGATCCGCCGGTAATGACCGGTACGACCGGTGCCGTACCGGCTCCGACGTCCAGGCCGGCGGCGGTCGCGAGCCGGCGGAACAGTCGGGCGTTGTCCCGCAGACGCACCACCCGCTCCGGTTCCGCCTCGAGCCGGCCGAGCGCGGCACGTGCCGCCGCCGTGGAGGCCGGCGGAAGTCCGACGCTGTAGAGGAAGCCCGGGGTGGTGTAGCGCAGGTACTCGATGAGCGCGGCGTCGCCGGCCACATATCCGCCGCAGCTGGCCAGCGCCTTGGACAGTGTTCCCATCCAGATGTCGACGTCGGTGGGGGCCACCCCCCAGTGTTCCCCGGCGCCACGGCCGGTCGCGCCGAGGACACCGAGGCTGTGTGCTTCGTCGACGTAGAGAAGGAACCCGTGCCGGCGGCGCAGCTCCACGAGGGCGGGCAGGTCGGCGAGGTCACCGTCCATGCTGTAGACGCCCTCGACGGCCACCACGACGCGCCGGTGGCGGGGGGTGAGGTCGGTGAGCAGCCGGTCGAGCGCGTCGAGGTCGTTGTGCGGGAAGGGCCGGCGGTACGCCCCGGACAGGCGGATGCCTTGCAGGATGCTGTCGTGCGCCAGCGCGTCGTGCAGGGCCAGGTCGCCGGGGCGCAGCAGGTGCCCGAGTACGCCGACGTTGGTGGCATGTCCGCTCACCATGGCCAGGGCGGCCCCGGTACCGAGGAAGGCCGCGACGGCGTGCTCCAGGTCACGGTGCAGCGGCCGTTCCCCCGAGGCGACCCGGCTGGCCGAGACGGAGGTGCCGTAGCGGGTCAGGGCGTCGGTGGCGGCGGCGACCACGACGGGATCGGTGGCGAGGCCGAGGTAGTCGTAGCCGGAGAAGTCGACCAGCTCGGATCCGCCGATGCGGGTGGTGGCGCCGAGCGCGCCGTCGTGCGGCACGAAGTACGGGTTGGCCACGCCGATTCGTTGTGCGAGGGCGAGCCGCTCCTGTAGTGCGGCCAGTTCGGGCAGCACCGGCGGTGGTGCCGGTGGCGGGTCGGTGGGCTCGGCCCGGGGGGCGGCGCGGGCGGGTTCGGGGCCGGCGGCCGGGCGGGTCGGTGCGGCGGGTGCCGGGGTGGGATCGGTGCCGAAGGTCGTGGTGAGCCAGGCGTCGATGTCGGCGATCGTGGTGGTGCGGCGCATCAGGTCGTCCGGCAGTCGATCCAGTTCCGGATGCGCCGCGGTCAACTGCTCCTCGAGTTCGATGAGCATCAGCGAGTCGAAGCCGAGGTCGTCCACCAGTGCCTGGTCGGCCCGGAGCGATTCCGCCGGGTAAGAACCCGCCTTCGCGACGGCGGCGAGCAGCGCCGACCGCACGGGCGGCACGTGGTCGGTGACCGGCGCGGCGTGGAGGGCGGCCGGTA
>NZ_JBSGJR010000256.1:0-9123 GCF_053605645.1 Micromonospora sp. NPDC003776 | reverse complement strand
GTCCCGTCCGGTCAGCGTGTCGCGGCCCCCAGGTAGGCGTCGATCTCACCGGTGATCCGGGCCTGCTCGGCGGGCTCGAGGAACGACGCGGTCACCGCCTCGCGGGCCAGCCCGGCCAGCCCTTCGGGGCCGAGGTCGAGCAGCCGCGCGGCCACCGCGTACTCGTCGTTGAGGGTGGTGCCGAACATCGGCGGGTCGTCGGAGTTGATGCTGACCGGCACCCCGGCCTCGACGAGCTGCCGCAGCGGGTGCTCCGCGATGCTGGCCACCGCGCGGGTGCGGACGTTGGAGGTGGGGCAGACCTCCAACGGGATCCGCCGCTCGGCCAGGTGGGCCAGCAGCGCCGGGTCGAGTACGGCGGAGATCCCGTGTCCGATCCGCTCGGCGCCCAGCTCGCGCAGCGCGTCCCAGATCGTCTCCGGGCCGGTGGTCTCGCCGGCGTGCGGCACCGAGCGCAGCCCGGCCGCCCGGGCCTGGTCGAAGTACGGCTTGAACTGCGGCCGGGGCACCCCGATCTCGGGGCCGCCCAGGCCGAAGCTGATCAGCCCGTCCGGCCGTTCCTCCAGCGCGATCCGCAGGGTCTCCTCGGCGGCCGGCAGGCCCGCCTCGCCGGGGATGTCGAAGCACCAGCGCAGGGCGATGCCGAAGTCCGCCTCGGCGCGCTTGCGGGCGTCCTCGATCGCCTCACAGAACGCCGGGGCGGGGATGCCCCGGTGGACGTGGGAGTACGGGGTGACGGTCAGCTCGGCGTACCGCACCTGCTGCCGGGCCAGCTCCCGGGCCACCTCGTGGGTGAGCAGCCAGACGTCGTCGGCGTCCCGGATCAGGTCCACCACGCTCAGGTAGACGTCGATGAAGTGGGCGAAGTCGCGGAACGCGAAGTAGTCGGCGAGCGCCTCCGGGTCGGCCGGCACCGGGCTGCGCCCCTCGTGCCGGGCGGCCAGCTCGGCGACGATCCGGGGCGAGGCGGAGCCGACGTGGTGCACGTGCAGCTCCACCTTGGGCAGTCCGGCGATGAAGGTGGGCAGGTCGGTCACAGGTTCTCCTCTGCGCGGGCGCCGGTACGGGCCACCACGAAGATCCGGCGGAACGGGAAGTACACCTGACCCTGCCGCACCGGGTAGGCCTGCGCGAGGCGTACCCCCAGCTCGGCGCGGAAGTCCGACCAGCCGGTGGCGTCCAGCGCGGCCCGGACCGGGCGCAGCGCGGTGCCTTCCATCCAGGCCAGCACCGGGTGGTCCGCGTCGGCGGCGGCCGGGAGCAGGTGCACGTAGGTAGTCTCCCAGGCGTCGACCGCGCAGCCGGCACCGACCAGCAGCGCGGCGTAGTCGGCCGGCTCGTCGACGGGGGCCTCGCGCAGCAGCGGCGCGAGGGCGTCCCGCCAGCGGTCGCGCCCGGCGACCTCGCGCAGCGCCCGGTGCGACGGGGCGGCGAAGTTGCCGGGCACCTGGAACGCCAGCCAGGCCCCCGGCGGCAGCTCGGCGGCCCAGCGGGTGAGCAGCTCCTGGTGGCCGGGCACCCACTGGAGCACCGCGTTGCACACCACCACGTCCACGTCCGGCGCCGGGTGCCAGGACCGCACGTCGCCGACGGCGAAGTCGACCGGGGCGTCCAGCGCGGCGGCCCGCTCGACCATCTCGGCGGAGGAGTCCAGGCCGCTCACCCGGGCCTCGGACCACCGGGCGGCGAGGGTGGCGGTGAGGGTGCCGGGGCCGCAGCCGAGGTCGACGACCGCCCGGGGGCGCTCCGCCGGCACCCGGGCGACCAGGTCGTGGAAGGGCCGGGAGCGCTCGTCGCCGTAGCGCAGATAGGTGGTGGGGTCCCACATGACATCCTCCAAACCGTACGTACGTCTTGCTAGACGGTACGGCCCGACGCGCGGGCCGGCAAGGGAATCACTAGGCTCGGAGCCGTGGAACAGCGCAGCTTCGACCGGCTCGGCCGGCACGTCGGCATCGTCGGACTCGGCGCCTGGCAGCTCGGCGCCGACTGGGGTGAGGTCAGCGAGGGCGCGGCCCTGGACGTCCTGGCCGCCGCCGTCGAGGCCGGCGTCACCTTCCTGGACACCGCCGACGTGTACGGCGACGGCCGCAGCGAGCGGCTGATCGGCCGGTTCCTGCGGGAGCACCCCGGGCACGGGCTCACCGTCGCCACGAAGATGGGCCGGCGCGTGCCGCAGACCCCGGAGGCGTACACCCTGGACAACTTCCGGGCCTGGACCGACCGCTCCCGGGCCAACCTCGGCGTGGACACCCTCGACCTGGTGCAGCTGCACTGCCCGCCCACCCCCGTCTTCGCCGACGACCGGGTCTTCGACGCCCTGGACACCCTGGTCGCCGAGAAGCGGATCGCCGGCTACGGGGTCAGCGTGGAGACCTGCGACCAGGCGCTCACCGCCATCGCCCGCCCCGGCGTGGCGAGCGTGCAGATCATCCTCAACGCGGTCCGGCACAAGCCCCTGGACCGGGTGCTGCCCGCCGCGGCCGCCGCCGGGGTCGGCATCATCGCCCGGGTGCCCCTGGCCAGCGGGCTGCTCTCCGGCCGGTACGACGAGCACACCACCTTCCCGGCGAACGACCACCGGAACTTCAACCGGCACGGCGAGTCCTTCGACGTCGGCGAGACCTTCTCCGGGGTCGACTACGACCTGGGCCTGGCCGCCGTGCGCCGGCTCGCCCCGCTGGTCGGCGCCGACCGCACCATGGCCCAGTTCGCGCTCCGCTGGATCCTCGACCAGGCCGGCGTCACCGTGGTCATCCCCGGCGCGCGCGACGCCGAGCAGGCGCGGCGCAACGCCGCCGCGGCCGACCTGGCACCGCTCACCGAGGCGGAACTGGCCGCCGTCCGCGCGACGTACGACGAGTTGATCCGGCCGCAGGTCCACGACCGGTGGTGACCCGGCCCCGCCGGCGACGCGGCGCGGCGCCGCCGCGGGCCGACGCCGGCAGGCATGCTGGAGTCGGACGGGCGTCGTCGGAGGGGGAACGATGAGGGGCTGGTTCCGGCTCACCATGGGGCTGCTGGCCGTCGTGCTCGGCGCGCTCTGGACCGTTCAGGGTCTGGGCTACGTGGACGGCAGCGTGATGAGCGGGCGGCGGGTCTGGGCGGTGGTCGGCCCGGTGGTCGTCCTCATCGGACTCGTCGCGCTCTGGTACGGGATGCGGGCCCGCCGCCGGCGCGGTTGACCGCGAACACGCGCCACGAACAGGGAAAAGCCCCGCCTCCCGGGACGGGATGCGGGGCTTCACGCCGGCCGGCGTGGCCGGCTCGTAGCTCAGATGGGGCGGACCTGCTCGGCCTGCGGACCCTTCTGACCCTGGGCGATCTCGAACTCCACCCGCTGGTTCTCCTCCAGCGTGCGGTAGCCGCTGGTCTGGATGGCCGAGAAGTGGACGAACACGTCAGCACCCCCGCCGTCGACGGTGATGAAGCCGAAGCCCTTGTCAGCGTTGAACCACTTCACGGTTCCCTGCGCCATGTGTATCTCCTTCTAAAACTGGCGGCCGAGCACGCCGTGCGGCCGATTGGCCGTTTTCGAGCAGCGGCGCCTGAGGCGGCCCCCGGTGAAGGAGACTTCTCTCAACCCACGCGTCTCTCAACAGCGTGAGACAGCAAACCACGTACGCAAAAACTTCGCACAGCCTACCGGACGAAATTCTCCGACATGTGACCTGACGGTTGCGACAGATCCACTGGGCGGACCGGGCGGACCATGCGAAAGGCCCCTTTCCCGGGCTCGGAAAAGGGGCCACGACGCATCGGCGGTCAGTCGGGCCAGTGGCCGGTGAGCCGGCGTACGCCGACCGCGCCGCCCCGGTCCACGGCGGCCCGGACGACCGCGAAGATCGCGCCCTGCAACGCCGCGGCGGCCAGGATCTCGCCCCAGCCGCGCTCCTCGTCGGTGGCGCTGGGCGCGTCGCCGTCGCCCGCCGTGACCTTCCAGACCTGCCGGAAGATCACCCCGGCGATCGTGCCGGCGGCCAGCCCGAGCAGCACCCCGACGGGCTTGTACGCCGCCTTGCCGATCCTGTTGCTCACCTGCGCCTCCCTTGGACGATCAGCAGCACCACCACGGTCGCCACCGCGCCGGCCGCCACGGCCGCCCACGGCAGCGGGCTGCGCCCGACCGCCCCACCCTTCTCGTACGCCTGCGCCCGCGCCAGTCGGGCCTTGCTCGCCGCCTGCCCGCGCACCCGGGCCGCGGTCTGCGCGGCCTGCGCGCGCAGCCGCCCCTTCGCCTGCGCGGCGCCGTGCCGCAGCAGGGTCTTCGGGTCGGCCCTGGCGGCCAACAGCTCCATCGTCTCACCCAGCTCCACCCGGGTACGGCGGATCTCCTCACGGAGTGCCGCCACATCCCCGGTCCCGTTGCCGGTCATGCCCGCCTCCCGTCCTTCACCGCGGCGGTGACGGTGTCCACGTCCGCCCGTACGCTGCGGACCGTCGCCTCCGGCACCGGCGGGACGGCACGGCTGACCTGACTCTTGCCGACCAGCGCCATGATCCCGGCGAGCAGGAAGAGCGCCACCGCCACGATCAGGGCGGCCAGCCACGCGGGCAGCACCAGCGTCAGCAGCAGGATCGCCGTGGTGACCAGCGCACCCGTGCCGTAGAGGGCCATCACCCCGCCGCCGCCGAACAGACCGATCCCGATCCCGGCGTGCTTGCCCTTCTGGGTCAGTTCCGCCCGGGCCAGCGCCAGTTCGTCCTTCACCAGGCGGGAGACCTGCTCGGTGGCCCGCTGCACCAGTTCGGCGGTGGACGGCTCGCTCCCGGTCCGGGACGTGCTGCGACTCGCGACGTCAGCCATGCTGTCCTCCTTTCATCATCACCGCGCTGTATGCCCGGAGTCGCCGCCCGTCAATCCTGCGCGGAACGGCCGGTCGGCCCGGCCGCGCGCCGCCGTGTGTCCGGCCCACCCGGGGGCGGACCGGAGCCGGGGCGTGCGCAGCAGGTCCCCCGGAACGAGCGGAACAAACCCGCCGGCGCGAAGAAAGGCGTCAGCGGCGGGCGTCGGCCCGCTCGGCCCGGCCGGCGGCGACCTCGTTGCGCGCGTCGGTGTCGTCACTGCCGCTGAAGGCCTCGCTGCGGGCCTCGCCGTCGTCGCTGCCGCCGAAGACCCGCGCGTCGTCGGGGATGTCGGTGTCGGCCCGCCGGCGGATCGTCCGGCGCGGGGCGACCACCTGCCAGGGCAGCGGCCCCGCGGCGTCGCCGACCTCGGCGCGCATCCGGGGCAGCGCGGTCGGCCGCTGGTCCCGGACCCAGGCCACCAGGTGCTCGCGGACCAGGCAGCGCAGGTCCCACAGGCTCCCGGCGTCGGCGGCGCTGACCAGGGCACGGAGCCGGACCATGCCGCCGGTGGCATCGGTCACCTGGAGGACGCACACCCGGCCGTCCCACAGGTCGGTGCCCTCGCAGAGCCGGCGCAGCTCCTCCCGCACGGCCTGCACCGGGACCGCCCAGTCGACGTCGAACTCGGCGGTGCCGAGCACCGCCGCCTCGGTCCGCGTCCAGTTCTGGAACGGGTTGCGGGTGAAGTACGAGGTGGGCAGGATCAGCCGCCGGTCGTCCCAGATCTGCACGACCACGTAGCTGAGGGTCAGCTCCTCGATCCGGCCCCACTCCCCCTCCACGACGACCACGTCGTCGAGGCGTACCGCGTCGCTGAAGGCGAGCTGGAGGCCGGCGAAGACGTTGCCCAGCAGGCTCTGGGCGGCGAGCGCGGCCACCGCCGCGACCACACCGGCGGAGGTGAGCACGCCGGCGCCGATCCCCCGTACGGCCGGGAAGGTCATCAGCATCACGCCGAGGGCGAGCACCACGATCACCGCGATGGTCAGCCGGCGCAGCAGCACCACCTGGGTACGCACCCGGCGGGCGTGCCGGTTGTTCGGCACGTCCACCCGGAAGCGGGCCAGCGCGGTGTCCTCGACCACGACCAGCAGCGAGGCGACCAGCCAGGCGGTGGCCCCGATCACCGCCAGCACCAGGGCGTGCAGCAGGAGCTGCCGCCACGGGCTGCCCACCCCGTAGAGGGTGGTGAACCGGACGGCGAGCTGCACGGCGAGCGCGGTCGCCGCCACCTGGAACGGGCGGTGCGAGTGGTCGGTGAGCTCGGTCATCAGCAGCGACCGCCGGCCGAGCCGGCGGGTGACCCGGTGCACGATCTCGACCAGCAGCAGAGCGACCGCCGCCGCGACGACTGCGGCGACGGCCGTTTCCAGGTAGCTCTGCACGAACGCTTTCTCCCTCCAACCGGGGACGGATCGGGCAAGTGCCCAATGGTGCCCGGCTGTGCCGATATCGACCAGGATCACACCCGGCGGAATCGGGACTGGAGGAAGCAGTAGATGCCGAAGGCGGCGATGCCGAGCGCGGCGAGCGTCAGCAGCACCGGACCGTAGGACTGTTCGCGCAGGGTGCGCAGGGCGGCGTCCAGACCTCGGGCCTTCGCCGGGTCGTACTTGACCGCCGCCACCACGATCAGCAGGCCGGCGAGGGCGAAGACGGCGCCCCGGGCGGCGTACCCGGCCATGCCGAGCCGGCGGGCCAGGGTGCGGGTCTTCGGGGCCATCTCGCCGATCTTGAGGTTCTTCTCGAACTTCTTCTTCAGGCCGTAGATGACCATGCCGATGCCGACCGCGGCGAGCACCAGGCCGGCCAGCCCGACCAGCCAGCGACCGCCGGTGGAGGCCATCAGCTTCTCGGAGAGCTGTTGCTGCTGCCGCGAGGCGTTGGCGCTGGCGTCCTGGAAGACCCTGATCGCGGTCCAGCCCAGCCAGACGAAGACGATGGTGCGGACGACGGAGGTGATCCGCTCGAAGAGCCGGTCCCTGCCCTGCAGGCCACGGTGGCCGATGGCGGCCTCGAAGAGCTGCCAGATCGCCATGGCGAACAGCCCGACGGCGATCGCCACGAGCAGGAACTTGCCGAGCGGCTGGGCGCCCAACGTACGCAGGGCCCCGTTCTGGTTGCCCTCCTCCCCCGACTTGCCGAAGGCGATCTGCAGCGCGAGCCAGGCGAAGAGGAGGTGCACGATCCCGTAGCCGATGAATCCGGCCCGGGTCAACAGTTCGAGCCACCTGCTGTTCGCGGCCTGGGCGGCGGTGGCTCCGGCGTTCCGGGTGAGTGACATGGCGCCACAATCTCCCGGTGCGAAGATTTCCAAACGTCGGCCGCCGCCGCCCGGGCCGGTGGATCAGCTGTTGGGGTTGCGCGCGACCCGGATGACGACGTTCTGGTCGGTGACGCTGTCCAGGCTCACCTGGAAGCCGCCGACCTCGGTGGCCTGCTGCCCGACGGTGAGCGAGAGCTGCTCCCCGGCGACCTCCACGGTGACCTGGTCGCCCTGGGCGCCGACCAGCTTCGCCTCGACGCCGAGGATGGTGGCGCTGGCGTCCACGCCGCGGTCGAAGGTGACGGTGCAGGAGTCGAGGGCGCAGTCGGTGGAGGCGCCCTCCGAGCTGCACCCGGCCAGCAGCGCGGCGCCGAGGGCGAGGCCGGCGAGCAGGCCGCCGGCGCGACGGACGGGGGTCGGCGAGGGGGAAACGCGTCGGTTCGTCACCCGAGCAAGGGTACGAGAAGGAGACCAGCCCGCCGCCCCCTGGTGATCATCCGGCGGCACGCTAGGGTCCCGGCATGGCCTTCGACATCGCCCGGATCCGGGCCGCCTATCCCGCCCTGACCGAGGGATTCGCCCACTTCGACGGCGCCGGCGGCACCCAGACCGCGCAGCCGGTCATCGACGCGGTCGCCGCCGCGATGGGCGCCGCGACCGGCAACCGGAGCAGCGCCTTCGTACCCGGCCGGCGGTCGCTGGAGCTCGTCGCCGCCGCCCGTTCGGCGGTGGCCGACCTGCTCGGCGCGCAGCCGGCGGGCGTGGTGCTCGGGCCGAGCGCCACGGCGTTGACGTACACCCTGGCCCGGACGCTCGGCGCGGGCTGGCGGCCGGGCGACGAGGTGGTGGTCTCCCGGCTGGACCACGACGCCAACGTACGGCCGTGGGTGCAGGCGGCGGAGGCGGCCGGCGCGACCGTCCGCTGGGCGGAGTTCGACCCGGCGACCGGTGAGCTGCCCGCCGGCCAGTACGCCGACCTGGTCGGCGAGCGCACCCGGGTGGTCGCGGTGACCGCCGGCAGCAACGCCATCGGCACCGTGCCGGACGTGGCGGCGATCGCCAAGACCGCCCACGCGGTCGGCGCGCTGGTCTGCGTGGACGGCGTGCACGCGGTGCCGCACGGTCCCCTGGACGTGACCTCGCTCGGCGCGGACTTCCTGGTCACCAGCGCGTACAAGTGGTCGGGGCCGCACCTGGCGGCGATGGTGGCCGATCCGGCGCGGTGGGAGACGCTGCGCCCGGCGAAGCTGGTGCCCTCCTCCGACGCCGTGCCGGACCGGTTCGAGTACGGCACGCCGAGCTTCCCGCTGCTGGCCGGGGTGGCCGCCGCGGTGGACCATCTGGCCGCCCTCGACCCCGCGGCGACCGGCAGCCGGCGGGAGCGGGTCCGGGCCGGGCTGGCCGCCGCCCAGGCCCACGAGGAGGCGGTCTTCGACCGGCTGCTCGCCGGGCTCACCGCCCACCCGGCCGTCACCGTGTACGGCTCCCCGGCGCGGCGCTGCCCCACGGTGTCGTTCCGGGTCGCCGGGCGCACCCCGGCGGAGACCGCGGCGGCGCTCGGCGCGGCCGGCTGCTGCCTCTCCTCCGGCGACTACTACGCCTACGAGTACTTCCAGGCCATGGGGCTGCGGGACAGTGGCGGCGCGGTCCGGGCCAGCGTCTACC
The DNA here is from genome assembly GCF_053605645.1 of Micromonospora sp. NPDC003776. Taxonomy (NCBI): domain Bacteria; kingdom Bacillati; phylum Actinomycetota; class Actinomycetes; order Micromonosporales; family Micromonosporaceae; genus Micromonospora; species Micromonospora sp. NPDC003776. Next base: position 344 of record NZ_JBSGJR010000256.1, on the reverse strand, counting down.
ACTACAACACGGTCGAGGAGGTGGACCGGTTGCTGGCCGAACTGGACCGGCTGGCCGGCGACGGGGAGAGAATGGCCCGGTGAGCTTCCTGGTCGAGGAGAATCCCGCCAAGCACCGGTTCGAGATCCTGGTCGACGACGCGCTGGCCGGGTTCACCGCGTACCTGCCGCGGGGCGAGGTGCTGGTCTTCACCCACACCGAGGTGGACGAGCGCTACCAGGGCATGGGGGTGGGCGCGGCGCTGATCCAGGGCAGGCCGAAGCCGGGAAAGACCAGCCAGGTCAGCGCGAAGACTACTGCCGCGACCCGGACGCCGGCTGTCCGGACGGCCGTACGGGATGCAC
>NZ_JBSGJR010000255.1:0-9188 GCF_053605645.1 Micromonospora sp. NPDC003776 | reverse complement strand
GGGCCATCCGACCGGTCGGTCCGCCGGCGTTCGCGGGGTCGGGTCGGCTGTTCTGTGTCGTGGTCACGGCTGCCTCCTGGGGACCTCGGTCCGGCTGCGTCGACGTGCTCGACGAAAACGACGCTACTCCCGGGTGTTACCCAGGGGTAGCGTCGCGTGCACGTCCGATTTGGCGCGGACCGGCGCGGCTCAGTCGCCGGGCAGCACCTGCGGGTCGTCGTCCTCGTCATCGATGTCGTCCTCGCCCCAGTTGCGGCGGGCGAACGGCAGGAACGCCCAGAAGGTCAGGAACCAGAGCGCGGTGACGCCGCTGAGCAGCAGCGCGATCTCCCGGTTCAGCACGAAATCGGTGACCAGCAGCACCGCGCTGACCATGGAGACCAGCATGAAGGCGAGGCCCACGCTGGCCATCCGGTGCGCGAACCGGACCAGCTCCGGCTTGCGGCCCTGCCGGAACAGCGCGCGGTGGAAGGCCACCGGCGAGATGATCATGGCGGCGGACGCGGCGGCGGCGAGCAGGCTGACGATGTAGACGTCCTTCTGGAACCCGCTGGTCCGGCTGAACCCGTTGCTGAACGGCAGGGTGAGCAGGAAGGCGAAGAGGATCTGCACGCCGGTCTGCGCGACCCGCAGCTCCTGGAGCAGGTCGGCGAAGTTGCGCTGCCAGCGCTGCTTCTCGGACTCCTTGGACACCCACAACCTCCCGGAAGACGGTACTGCCGGCGGAGAACACTCCGTCGGCAGCAACGCCAGTGCCCGGCCCGGCCGGTCGCGAAACTCGTTCAGGCCCCGCGGCGGATGCGGCCCGCGTACCGGGCCTCCAGCTCGGCGTTGTGCTCGTCGCCGCCGGTGATGTTGGCCGAGAGGTAGACCGGGGGCTGCTCCCCCGCGGCCAGCAGCCGGGCCACCACCTCGGCCACGATCTGCTGGGCCAGCAGCGCGGCGGTGATCGAGGAGACCGCGCCGACCGCGCCACCCTCGGGCAGCGGCAGGGTGGCGTCGCCGTATGGGGCGCCGTTGTCCAGCACCACGTCGGCGAAGTCGGCCAGCTTGCGCCCGCTGGGGTGACGGGAGGTCATCCGGGCGGAGTGCGCCGCCGAGGTGATCGCCACCAGGGCGTGCCCGCGCTCCTTCACGATGGACGCGAACTCCACCATCGCGCCGTTCACGCCGGAGTTGGAGGCGAGCACGAAGACGTCCTGCGGACGGACCGGGGCCAACTCGAAGAGGCGGTGCGCCACCGCCGGCTCGCGTTCCAGCTTCGGGCCGAGCACGTCGACCGGCTCACCGCCGTAGAGGACCAGGTCCCGCAGGGCGATCCGGTTGGTCGGCACCAGCCCGCCGGCCCGGCCGGCGATCTCCATGGCCAGGGCCTCCGAGTGCCCGGTGCCGAACGCGTGCACGACCCCGTCGGCGCGCAGCGACTCCGCGATCAGGTCCGCCGCCCGGCCGACGTTGTCGCGTTGCGCGGCGGCCACCCGGCCGATCGTCTCGGTCACCACCGCCAGGTACGCCTCGGCACTCACCGTCATGATTCCTCCGTCCGTCGGTTCCGGGCCAGCCAGTCCACCGCGAAGTCGACCGCCACCCGCTGTCTCACCAACCGGCCCGTGCCGTCGCCGACCGGCCCGAGCCGTACCGCACCGGTCGCCTCCAGGTCGGCGCCGAGCCGGGCGAACCCGTCGTCGTCCATCCGCACGTCGTCCCACCACACCCACTCCCGCCCGCCGTCGGCGGTGCGCACGGCCGCGCCGTGGCGCTGCCGGGGCGGCGCGGGTTGCCGGTACTCGGCCAGGTGCAGCGAGGTGTTGCGGCCGTGGTCGACGCCGAGCAGCAGCACGTCGGCGTCGAGGTCGTGGAGGCGGCCCAGCGGCGAGGACTCGCCGAGCATGTCGGCGAGCGCGTGACCGGCGACGATCCGCTCGGCGGCCGGCCCGAGCGCGGCGAAGGAGACGTACGGATGGTCGCTGCGCCGCGTCCCCGGCCAGGTGCGGACCAGCTCCGCGAACGCGCCCATGAACCGGCTCGGGGTGACCGCCGGGTCGAAGCCGGGCAGCTCCGCCCGGATGACCGGCCACCAGTCCGCCGGCACCGGCGGGTTGGTCCAGCCCGCCGGGTCGCTGTTCTCCGGGGTGTGGGTGGGCACCACCACGGTGCCCGCCGGCCCGAGCACCTCGCGCAGGGCGAGCAGCACCGCCTCCGGCCCGCCGCACAGGAAGCCGAGCGCGCGCAGACCCGCGTGCACCAGCACGGTCCCGCCGGGGCGTACGCCGAGGGCGCGGAGCTGGGCGGCGAGCGACGCGGGGGTGTGCGGGCGGGCCGGCGCGGCGGCGGAGATCATCGGCCGACGCGGGCGAGGATCGCCTCGGCCAGCGGCGCGGGCGCCTCGTCGGGGATCCAGTGGGTGACGCCGGTGAGGGTGACGAAGCGGAAGTCGCCGGTCACGTGCCCGGCGCACGCCGCGGCCGCGGTCCGGCCGATCGCGATGTCCCGGTCGCTCCAGACGAACGTGGTCGGCACCGCGACCGGTCCGACGGCCTTCATGTCCGCCCCGGTCATGGCGCGGTACCAGTTCAGGGCGGCGGTCAGCGCGCCGGGCTCGCGCATCGGGTCGGCGTAGCGCGCCACCCGGCCGGCGTCGCCAACCCCGGAGAGCATCCGGCGCAGCGCGGTGGCCCGGAGCGCGAGCAGCACCTTCTCCGCCTTGCCGGGCCTGCGGAACAGCGCGATGTAGGAGGAGCGGGCCTTCTGCTGTGGGTCGGTGGCCAGCGCGTGCCCCATCGCCGCCGGGTGCGGCACCGAGACCGCGGTCAGCGAGCGCACCCGCTCGGGCCGCGCCGCGGCCAGCCCCCACGCCACGATCGCGCCCCAGTCGTGGCCGACCAGGTGGGCCGCGGTCACCCCGAGCGCGTCCAGCAGCGCGGCCGCGTCGGCCACCAGCTCCGGGATCCGGTACGCCTCGACCGCCGCCGGCCGGGCGCCCGGCGAGTAGCCGCGCTGGTCGGGCGCGTAGGTGCGCAGGCCGGCGGCGTGCAGCGCGGGCACCACCTCGTCGAACTCGCCGCCGTGCTGGGGGAAGCCGTGCAGCAGCAGGACCGGTTCGCCGTCCTCGGGGCCGCCGGTGCGTACCTCGAACGTCAGACCTCGCGCGTCGACCCGCATGATCGCCACCCTACCCAGCCGGGCCCGCTGTCGATCGCCCTGCTGGGCCGCCACCGCGGGTCGGTGCTAGCGTCTGCGGGACAACTTCACATCCGACAGGGGAGCGCACAGCGCTGAGAGTGCGGGCCGGTGCCCGCAGACCCTCGAACCTGATCTGGGTAATGCCAGCGCAGGGAGTTCGGTCGACCTCCAGCCGCGCCGCCGTCCGGTGATACCGGGCGCGGCGTGCGTCTTCTCCTGGTTCCTCGTCTGGACTGGGAGCTCACCAATGGACAACAGCAACCGCTGGCGCACCATCGACATCGTGGTCGCCTCGGTGATCGCGGTCGCCTTCGGCGTCATCTTCTGGGCCTGGGGCCTGGTCTGGGGCGCCACCGACGCCGCGTTCGCGTTCTTCCCGCCGGCGCAGACCCTCATCTACGGGGTCTGGCTGGTGCCGGCCGTCCTGGGCGGTCTGGTCATCCGCAAGCCCGGCGCCTCGCTCTACTGCGAGCTGGTGGCGGCGATCATCTCGGCGCTGCTGGGCAGCCAGTGGGGTGGGATCGTCATCGTGCAGGGGCTGATGCAGGGGGTCGGCGCGGAGGTGGCCTTCGCCGCGTTCCGCTACCGCAGCTTCCGGCTGCCGACGGCTCTGCTGGCCGGCGCGCTGACCGGCCTGACCGCGGCGATCTTCGACTTCGTCTACTGGAACAAGACCTACGACCTGACCAGCTACCGCATCCCGTACGCCCTGCTGACCATCGTCAGCGCGGCGATCATCGCCGGCCTCGGCAGCGTCGCCCTGACCCGCGCCCTCGCCAACACCGGCGTCCTGGACCGCTTCCCCGCCGGTCGCGAGCGCGCCGCGGTCTGACCGCCACCGTCGACCGCGTTGATCAAGGAGTTTGCGTCGGCCGAGGCGGTTTTCCTGACGCAAACTCCTTGATCAACAACGCTGGGGCCGGATGGAAGGGGGTGGCGTGGTGAGCGGGGTGCAGCTGCGGGGGTTCGGGTGGCGGCACGCGGGGCGGAAGGCGTGGGCGGTGCGGGGCGTGGACCTGCGCGTCGAGGCCGGCGAACGGGTGCTGATGCTGGGGCCGTCGGGGGCGGGGAAGAGCACGCTGCTGGCCGCGCTCGCCGGGCTGCTGCCCGAGGACTCCGGCGAGCAGGAGGGCACCGTCGAGATCGACGGGCTCGACCCGCGCAAGGCCCGGGAACGCGTCGGCATCGTCTTCCAGGACCCGGAGACGCAGCTGGTGATGGCCCGGGCCGGCGACGACGTGGCGTTCGGGCTGGAGAATCGGGGCGTACCGGCCGAGGAGATCTGGCCCCGGGTGGACGAGGCGCTGCGCCGGGTCGGGTTCCCGTACCACCGGGACCGACCCACGGCCGCGCTCTCCGGCGGCGAGCAGCAGCGCCTCGCTTTGGCCGGGGCGCTGGCCCTGCGCCCGGGGCTGCTGCTGCTCGACGAGCCGACCGCCAACCTCGACCCGGCCGGCGCCACCCTGGTCCGGCGGGCCGTCGCCGACGCCCTCGACGCCGACACCACGCTGATCCTCGTCGAGCACCGGGTGGCCGAGGCGTTGCCGCTGGTCGACCGGGTGGTGGTGCTGGAGCCCGGCGGCGGGGTGCGGGCCGACGGGGCGCCCGAGGCGGTCTTCGCCGCGCACGGCGACGCGCTCGCCGTGGCCGGGGTCTGGGTGCCGGGCCACCCCGTGCCGCCCCGGCCCGCCACCGCGCCGCCCGGCGCGGCGTTGCTCACCGCCGACCGGCTCGGCCTGCCGCCCCGGCTGGCCCCCACCGACCTTCAGGTACGCGCCGGCGAGGCGCTCGCCGTGCTCGGCCCGAACGGCGCCGGCAAGTCCACCCTGGCGCTGCTCCTCGGCGGCCTGCTCCGCCCGGGCACCGGTACGGCCACCGCCACGGCCGCCTTGGCCGGCACGGACGCCCGTACGCCCCCGCACCGCTGGCGGGCGCCCGCCCTGGCCCGGCGGATCGGCTCGGTTTTCCAGGACCCGGAGCACCAGTTCGTCACCGGTACGGTCCGCGACGAACTGGCGCTCGGGCCGCGCCGCACCGGACAGGACGAGGCGGCCGTACGGGCCACCGTGGACGCGCTGCTGGAGCGGCTCGGCCTGGCCCGGCTGGCCGGCGCCAACCCGTACACCCTCTCGGGCGGCGAGGCGCGGCGGCTTAGCGTGGCGACCGCCCTGGCCACCGCGCCCCGCCTGCTCATCTGCGACGAGCCCACCTTCGGCCAGGACCGGCGGACCTGGCGGGAGCTGGTCGACCTCTTCGCCGAACTGCGCGACGCCGGCCACGGCGTCGTCGCGGTCACCCACGACCCGGACTTCGTCGCGGCGCTGGCGGACCGGACCGTCACCCTGGAGCGATCATGATCGGGGTCGAGCCGGTCGCCGTGCCGGGTGCGCCGCTGGCCCGGCGCAATCCGGTGGCGAAGCTGGCCGCCGCGCTGCTCTTCTCGTTCATCCTGATCGCCACGCTGGACCCGGTGGCCCCGGCGATCGCCATCGCGGTCGAGTTGGCGGTGCTGCCGCTGTTCGGCGTCCGCTACGGCGTGCTGGCCCGGCGGGCCTGGCCGTTGCTGGCGAGCGCCGGCGGCATCCTGGTCACCCTCGTGCTGTTCGCCGCGGACCGGTCCGGCCCGGCGCTGGTCGAGGCCGGGCCGGTGCTGGTCACCCAGGGGGTGCTGGTCACCGCGCTGGGGCTGGTGCTGCGCATGCTCGCGGTGGCGCTGCCGGGGATCATCGTCTTCGCCACCACCGACGCCACCGACCTGGCCGACGCGCTGATCCAGAACGCGAAGGCGCCGGCCCGGTTCGCCATCGGCGCGCTCGCCGCGTTCCGGCTGGTGCCGCTGCTCGAACAGGAGTGGCGGATGATCAGCATGGCCCGGCGGGCCCGCGGGGTGGACGCCGGCCGTGACCCGGTGGCCCGGCTGCGGCTCTTCGTGTCGACGGCGTTCGCCCTGCTGGTCGGGGCGATCCGGCGGGGTACCCGGCTCGCGGTGGCGATGGACGCCCGCGGGTTCGACGCCGGCACCCCTCGTACGGTGGCCCGGCGGCAGCGCTTCACCATCGCGGACGGGCTGCTGGTCCTCGGCGCGGCGGTGCTGGCCGGCGCGGCGCTGGCGGTCAGCGTCGTGCTGGGCACCTTCCGCCCGCTGATCGGCTGACCCTCGGCCACCGCGAGTCAAGCCACCGCCTACCGTCGGAGCTGGGCCACCCCACTCCGGTACGCCAGCACCACCGCCTGCACCCGGTCCCGCACCCCGAGCTTGGCGAAGATGCGGTTCACATGCGTCTTGACGGTCGCCTCGCCGACGAAGAGCTGTTCGGCGATCTCACCGTTGGACAGGCCGAGCGCCATCATCCGCAGCACCTCGGTCTCCCGCGTGGTCAGCTCGGCGAGGCCGGGGTGCGCGACCACGGACGCCGTCGCGGTGTAATGGTCGATCAGGCGCCGGGTGATCGACGGGGAGAGCAGGGCATCGCCCCGGGCCGCCGTGCGCACCGCCTCGGCCAGTTCCCGCGGTGGCGTGGTCTTGAGCATGAACCCGGAGGCCCCGGCCCGCAGCGCCCGGTAGACGTACTCGTCCAGGTCGAACGTGGTCAGCATGATGATCCGGGTCTCGCCGCGGGCGGCCAGGATCCGCTCGGTGGCGGCGATCCCGTCGGTGGGCGCCATGTGGATGTCCATCAGCACCACGTCCGGGGCGAACCGGGCCGCGAGCTGGACGGCTTCCTCGCCGTCGGCGGCGTCCCCGACGACCTCGAGATCGGGCTGCGCCGTGAGGATCATGCGCAGGCCGCCGCGCACCAACGCTTCGTCGTCGGCGATGAGCACCCGGGTCATCCGCCGGTCCCCGTCGTGGCGAGCGCGGCGGCCGACGCCTCGGCGTCGAAGGGCAGCTCGACGCGCACCTCGAAGCCGCCCTGCGGGCGAGGGCCGGCGGTGACCGTGCCGCCGAACAGCTCCGCCCGCTCCCGGATGCCGGTCAGGCCGTGGCCGGTGCCGGTGCCGCGCCGGGCCGGGCTTGTCCCGTCGTCGACGACGCACAGCCGGACACCGTCGCCGGCCACTTCGAGGGCGACCCGGACGGTCGCCCCCGGCGCGTGCCGGGCGGCGTTGGTCAGCGCCTCCTGCAGGATCCGGTACGCGCTGACGTCGGCGGCGGCGGGTACCGCGTCGAGGTCTCCCGTGACATTCAGCTCGACCTGGCCGCCGGCGAGGCGTACGCCGGCGGTCAACGGGTCGAGTCGGCGCAGCGAGGGCAGCCCGTCCGGGGCCGGCTCGGCGCCGCGGAGGATGACGAGCAGCCGGCGCAGCTCGGTGACCACTTCGCGCCCGACGCCCTGCACCGCGTCGAGAGACGCTCGGGCCTGCGCCGCGTCCGAGTCCAGCACCGCCTGCGCCGCGGCCGCCTGCAGCACCATCACGGAGACCCCGTGCGAGACGATGTCGTGCAGTTCCCGGGCCACCCGCAGCCGCTCGTCCGTCCGGGCCGCGGCCTCCCGCTCCGCGGCCAGCGCCACCAGCCGCGCCGCCTGCGCCCGTCGCATCCGCACGGCGTACCCGGGGCCCAGTACGGCCAACCCGACGAACAGAATGAAGATCCAGTCGGAGTCGCCGGCCATGGCGTTCTCGATCCCCAGCGGGAGAAAGTAGCTGACCGCGGCGACCGTGAAGGCCCCCTTGCCGCCCACCGCGACACAACCGAAGGCGGCGGCCAGCAGCGCCAGCAGCGGCACGACCGGCCACTCCGGTAGGACGGGCGTGAAGCTCTGCGCGGTGAAGCAGGCGCCGGCGAGAACGGCGGCCGCCCTGGGATACGACGTGCAGCCGGCCACCGCGAGGCCGTAGCCGACCAGCAGCACGGTGAGCACGGCGAGCCAGGCGGCGGGAAGCGCGGCCAGGTCCGGCCCCTCCCCCTCGACGTAGCCGGCCAGCGGGACGTAGAGCTCGGCCACGCCGAACGCGAGGAGCGCGGCACCGGCAAGCGCGGTCGCCACCTCGCGCCACCGGGCACGGACGTCGGAAGCGACGGACATGCCGGAAGGGTAGCGACGGCGACCGGGGGTGCGCGTCCACCCACGGGTGTAGCGACGGCCAACGGACCTCCACCCGCGGATCAACTTCCACGCCGACGACCCGGCCCCGGTGCGGCTCCTAGCGTCCCTGCGACGACTTCGGAAGGAGACTTCGATGGACGACAGCAACGGACGGCCGACCGGCCGTCGACTCACGGCGGCCGGCCTGCTCGCCGGCGGCGTGGTCTACGGCGTGGCGAACGCCTTTTACTGGGTGATGTTCCCCGACGACGTGGCCGACACCGCCGACAACGTGGCGGTGGCCGCCGGGCACCTGGGCGCGTGGCGGGTGGAGACGATCCTGTTCGCCCTGGCCCACCTGCTGCTGCTGCCCGCGACGCTGGGGCTGGCCGCCACCATGGGCCGGCGCAAGCCGGTGGCCGCCACCGTCGGCGGCGGCGCGGCCCTGCTCGGGCTCTACTTCTCCACCGTCCACCTGTGGCAGTACAACGCCTTCTTCGGGGCGCTGGCCGGCGGCGACGTGGCGGCGGGGGCCGCCCGGCCGGTGACCACGGCGATCGACGGGGACCCGTTCGTCATGGCCTCGTTCGGCGTGTGGCTGCTCGGTTGGCTGGTCGGTCTGCTCGTGCTCGCCTTCGGCGCCTGGCGGGCCCGGCTGGTGGCGCTCTGGGTGCCGCTGGTCCTCACCGCCGGGCAGGTACTCGACCTGGTCGGCTCCGGCGTGCCGGTCAAGGTCGCGGTGAGCGTGCTGATGGTGGCCGGCTTCGTCGGCTTGGCCCTCGGCGTCAAGCGCTCCGGTACCGCCGAGGCTCCGGCCGGTACGGCGGCCCCGGCGACCGCCGCGGCCTGACCCGGGCGCGGGGGGGGGCCCGCACACCCCCCCCCCCCCCCCCCCCCCCCCCCGCCCCCGGCACCCCCCCAGGCCCGCGGCCGTGGGGGGGGGGGGGTTGACGGCGGAGGGCGGGGGGGCCCCCG